>NZ_JBAHZB010000069.1:0-18075 GCF_036697315.1 Alteromonas sp. 14N.309.X.WAT.G.H12 | reverse complement strand
AGTTATAACATCACCATCATTGCCGGCTCCATGCCGGTAGTTGAAGACGAAGAACTCTATAACGTTAGCTACCTGTGCCGACGGGATGGCACCACCGAGAGCCAATATAAAATACACCCTACTCCCCATGAGAAAAAAGATTGGATAATGAAAGGAGGCAACGCCTTAAGTGTGTTTGATACCGATTTTGGTAAAATCGGTATTCTTATATGCTACGACGTTGAATTTCCGGAGCTTGCCAGAATTCAATCTGAACAAGAGATGCAAATTCTATTTGTCCCCTTTTGGACAGACACCAAAAATGGTTATTTGCGGGTTCGTCGTTGTGCCCAGGCCAGAGCCATCGAAAATGAATGTTACGTGGTCATCGCCGGCAGCGTGGGAAATCTTCCCAAGGTCGATAATGTTGATATTCAGTACGGACAAACGGCGGTATTTTCGCCGTCGGATTTCTCTTTCCCGCATGATGCCATTGTCTCGGAAACCACCCCCAACACAGAAATGACCTTAATTGTTGATCTGGATTTAGACAAACTGACGAAACTCCAAAATGAAGGGTCGGTTCGTAATTATCTGGATCGACGTAGAGATCTGTATCGGGTACAGTGGTTAGGCGATGATCAATAAGCCCAATTAGCGTGATACACCTAGGGCAAACGCTAAACAAACTGTCACGGGCGTTTCGCCCTTGTTATTTTATATAAGGAATGGTATTGATTATGGATTCACGCTACCATTCCGTGGGTAATCACCTGATATTTTAGTAGTTCCGTTATCAAAAGAGAAAGTATGTCAAACGATTCAAAAAACGATGATTTTCCAACCATTCGATTGGATGAAGAAGATCGTCGCGATTATCAGCAAAAAAAACACCCCCATGTTGGCAAAGCATCAGCTACGCCTTCCTCTTCAGACGCTACTACCTCATCAGCTTCTCAAAAAGGAGGAAACGGTGGGTGGTTGGTACTCATCGCTTTGGTGGCTCTGGGCGCCTGCGGCGGTTGCTACTATTTGTATACCCTTTTACAACAGCAAAAAACAGAAGCAAGCCAAGCCGAAGCCCGTATCTTACAGTTAGAAAAGCGATTGTCTGCCACAGGTGAGGAAATCGGCGAATCCACCGTAGCCTTGCAAGTTAAAGTCAGTGAACTGACGGATAAAAGCAATGAGTTATGGGAGCAGATGGACAAACTGTGGGCTTCAGCGTGGCGTCGTAACCAAAAAGAAATCACTGAATTGGGCGAAAAGCTGACGAAAACGGACACCACCCTCAACGCGTCTATTAATAGCCTGAAAGAAAGCACCCAAGGGCAACAAAGCAAGCTGGCAGGATTAAATGACCAAATAAGTGGTTTAGCGGATGAAATCTTGTCTTTAAATGTACAACTTGAGCAAGCTGTGAGTGACAAAAACAGTCAAACCCAGCAGGTTAAAAACCTTACCGATAAATTGTCGGTACTGGAAAACAGAAACAACAGTCTAGCCAGTCGTATTAATGAATTAGAAGACGAGATTCGGGAAATTGCCACCAAGGTGGTAAGCCAACCGTCCTCAAGTGCAAGCCCGGCCGCTACCCCAACTCAGTAGTGGCCTAAGGGGTCAGTGCCTTGATAACCTTGTGAACAAGACAAAGTGAAGAGACAAAAAAAGCGCCATAAGGCGCTTTTTTTGTTTGAAATCGTGTCTTAGCGACGCAGACCCAAACGCTTGATCAGATCAAGATAACGCTCTGCATTTTTACCTTTTAAGTAATCAAGCAGTTTACGACGCTGGCTAACCATGCGTAACAGACCACGACGAGAGTGGTGATCTTTCTTATGATCAGAGAAGTGACCTTGCAATTTGTTGATGTTGTGCGTCAACAAAGCAACTTGTACTTCAGGTGAACCAGTATCACCTTCTTTTACGCCGTATTCAGCAACGATTTTCGCTGTTTCTTCTTTACTTAGTGACATAATAATCTCCTGGTTAAATTAAATTTCGCCGATCACTAATTCAGCGAAATTATGAGAGCGCGTATTATAACGAGGCGGAGATGATACGCAAGCTAAATCCTTACTCGGTGGGTTGATAGACCACTCTGCGCTTAGGTGAAACAAAGACATCCTGTTTTCCTGCTGCCGGTTGATCTTTGGGAGCCACAACCCCTTCTCCCACGCCGAGGAAAAGTTGTGCGTCATCCTGACCGAAATAAACGCGGTACATCTGTCCTTGCTGAAACGATTCACCCGCCCTTGGTGCCACACTTTGGCCATGTTCAAAGCGATCAAACCCCGGTTTGTCCACTACCACCGCAGGTAAAGATAACACCGCCGTGTCCATCGGTAATAATAAGGCATCAAGGAGGCCAAATTGCCCTTCATCTAATGATCCTTCCAATTCAATGAGCGCATCAAGGCCCACCATTTTTTCGGTGGGATAATTCGCCACTTCGGTGCGATGCAACCGTGTCACATAAGCGCCACAAGCGAGTTGCTGACCAATATCGTCAACCAAAGAACGAATATAAGTACCTTTACTGCAGCGCACTCGCATTTCCACATTGGGCAAGGCGATATTTAAAATATCCAAGCTATAAATGGTAATATCACGGGCTTCCCGTTCCACGGTAATGCCTTGACGCGCGTAATGATAAAGGGGTTTCCCTTGGTGTTTTAATGCAGAAAACATCGACGGGATCTGCTTACTCTGCCCTTTAAACTGCTGACAAACAGCCAATACCGTCTGCTCGTCCACCGCCACCGGTTTTTCTTCCACCACATCACCATCGGCATCAGAAGTGGTGGTTCTCACACCCAACTGCATGGTGACTTCATAGGTTTTATCCGCTTCTAACAGAAACTGAGAAAATTTCGTGGCCTCACCCAAACAAATGGGCAGCATGCCGCTGGCGAGGGGATCTAGCGCGCCGGTATGACCGGCTTTCGCGGCCTTATACAAACCGCGCACTTGCTGTAAAATCTGATTCGATGAACCACCGGTGGGCTTATCAAGCAATAAGATACCGTTAATTGCCCGCCCCTTGCGACGTCTTCCCATTTAGTCCTGCTCTTCGTCTTTCTGTTTTTTCTCTTCGTCTTTAGCAATGGTTTCCGACACTAGGTTGGAAATACGCATACCTTCAAGTATGGAATCATCTCTAAAGAAATGAAGATCGGGTACACTACGCATACGTAAACGTTTCGCTAATAGCGAACGAATAAAGCCTTTGCTATCCACGAGTTGTTTAGTATGAGCTTTGGCTTCAGCCTCTTCTGCTCCATAAATGGTAACAAAGATTTTAGCGTGAGCCAGATCCCGGGACACCTCCACGTCGGAAATGGTGATGAGCGGCATATCGCCAACCCGGTGTTTGTATTCATTTTGCAGAATGCTGGCAACTTCTTTATGAACCTGTTGCGCCACTCTGTCTGTACGAGAAAATTCCCGTGCCATTATTCGCTCCTTATTCCTGTACATAACGTAACAGGGACAAAAACGGGGGCTGTTGCCCCCGCTTTACATTACATGCTTATTTCGCACTAAATCTGGCGAGCAACCTCAATAATTTCGAAGACTTCGATTTGGTCACCCACTTTGACATCATTATAGTTCTTAACGCCAATACCACATTCCATTCCGTTACGCACTTCGTTCACATCATCTTTAAAGCGACGCAATGATTCAAGTTCCCCTTCATAGATAACCACGTTATCCCGAAGTACCCGGATAGGATTGCTACGTTTAACATTACCTTCGGTAACCATACAACCTGCGATGGCTCCCAGCTTAGGCGATTTAAATACGTCACGTACTTCAGCAAGACCGATGATTTCCTGACGGAATTCAGGTGCAAGCATACCGCTCATTGCCGCTTTCACTTCGTCTATCAGATTATAGATGACGCTGTAATAACGAAGGTCAATTTCTTCATTTTCAATCACGCGGCGAGCCGTTGCATCGGCACGGACGTTAAAACCAAGAATAATGGCCCCAGATGCCGCAGCAAGAGTCGCATCGGTTTCGGTAATACCACCCACACCGCTGCCCACAATGTTGACTTTCACTTCACTGTTAGACAGTTTAATCAACGACTCTGAAATCGCCTCTACAGAACCTTGTACGTCAGCTTTAAGCACAATGTTCAATTCGCTCACATCGCCAGATTCCATGTTGGCAAACATGTTCTCCAGTTTTGCTTTTTGCTGACGGGCCAGTTTCAGTTCCCGTTTTTTCTGGTGACGTTTTGCGGCAACTTCACGGGCTTTACGCTCATCTTGTACCACGACTGCGTCTTCACCCGCTACAGGGACACCTGACAAACCAAGGACTTCTACTGGCGTCGATGGACCGGCGACTTTCACTTCCTGGCCATTTTCATCGCGCATGGCACGAACACGACCGTATTCTTCACCACACAGTAAAATGTCGCCGCTGCGCACTTCACCTTCCTGGATCAAGACAGAGGCGATAGGACCACGCCCTTTATCCAACCGGGATTCGATAACAATCCCGCGACCTGGGCCTGTTGCCACAGCTTTAAAGTCCAGTACTTCGGCTTGCAGATTAATCGCTTCAAGCAAATCATCA
The DNA here is from genome assembly GCF_036697315.1 of Alteromonas sp. 14N.309.X.WAT.G.H12. Classification (NCBI taxonomy): domain Bacteria; kingdom Pseudomonadati; phylum Pseudomonadota; class Gammaproteobacteria; order Alteromonadales; family Alteromonadaceae; genus Alteromonas; species Alteromonas sp. 14N.309.X.WAT.G.H12. The sequence continues at coordinate 13,506 of NZ_JBAHZB010000069.1, read as the reverse complement.
ATACCCATACCGGTTTTCGCTGACACGTTACAGAACTGATGTTCACCGCCCCACTCTTCAGAAATAACTTCTAATTGAGACAGTTCCGTTTTCACCCGATCCGGATCGGCAGCTTCTTTATCCATTTTATTCACCGCAACAATTAACGGTACACCCGCAGCTCGTGCGTGTTGAATCGCTTCTTTTGTTTGCGGCATCACACCATCATCGGCGGCCACCACTAACACAACGATATCCGTTGCCGTGGCACCCCGTGCACGCATGGCCGTAAAGGCGGCGTGTCCTGGTGTATCTAAGAAGGTAATATCACCGTTATCTGTATGCACTTTATAGGCACCGATATGCTGGGTAATCCCACCGGCTTCACCATCGGCTACCTTGGCACGACGGATATAATCAAGTAATGAGGTTTTACCATGGTCAACGTGACCCATAATGGTAACAACAGGAGCCCGTGTCACTTTATCACCGCCACTGTTTTCCGCCATCAGCTCGTCTTCTAGGGCATTGTCATTAACAAGTTCATACTTGTGACCCATTTCTTCGACGATAAGTACGGCGGTATCTTGATCAAGTACCTGGTTAATGGTCGCCATCTCACCCATTTTCATCATGGTTTTAATGACTTCCGTTGATTTAATAGCCAGACGGTTTGCTAATTCGCCTACCGTGATTGTGGCGCCTAATTTCACCACTCGCTCGACTGGTTGTGCCGGCTTATTAAAACCTTGCTTCAAATGTTCTCCCGCATTTCTCTTAGATTTCTTACGACGTCTGGAAGAACGCTCAACTTGCATGTCTTCTTCGTCTTCGGCTTCCTGAGCATAGCGGTTTGAATGCATGTGAACATCGGCGGCTTCTTCCCGCTTACGACGTTCTTCTTCTTCTTTCCAGCGACGTTCATTCTCTTCAGCTAATCTACGCGCTTCTTCTGCTGCGCGCTTCGCTTCTTCTTCGAGTTTTCTTTGGGTTTCTTCTTCCTGTTGTTTACGCAGACGTTCTTCTTCCTGACGGGCTTTTTCTTGCTCAGCTTTTTCTTCTGCCGATAATTCGGGCTCTTCAGGCTGTTTCACAGACTCTTCCTTACGGGCTTTTTCTGCGGCTTCTTTTTGTGCACGCTCTTGCTCGGCTTTTTTCTTCGCTTCTGCTTCTAACCGCGCCTTTTCTTCTGCTGCCTTACGTTCTGCTTCCTTGGCGGCCTCCTCTGCAGCTTTCTGCTCAGCTTCCAGTCTTGCACGTTCTTCTTCTAAACGCGCTTCCTCTTCGGCTTGCTGCTGCTCGTCAACGTCAGTACGTTTTACATAAGTGCGCTTTTTACGCACTTCGACTTTCACGGACTTCGACTTACCCACACTCAGTGTACTGGTTGTCTTGCGCTTTAACGTCATACGAGTCGGCTCGCTGCTGGTGCCATGTTGTTTACTAAGGTGGTCAAGCAACTGGCGCTTTTCATCCTCAGTTACAGAATCATTTTCTGCCTTTGTAATACCGGCATCTTTAAACTGAGTTACCAGTCGGTCAACGGTCGTTCCAATATCACTGGCGAGCTTTTCAATCGATACTTCTGCCATTTTTGTCTTTTTCCCCTTATTGACCTTCTTCTTCACCAAACCAGACAATATTCCGTGCCGCCATAATCAGTTTCCCGGCGTCTTCCTCGGTCAATCCTTCGATATCACTAATATCATCTGTTCCCTGCTCAGCCAGCTCTTCAAGGTCAGTAATTCCACGGCTAGCAAGGACATAGGCAATGTGTTTGTTCATCCCTTCAAGGCTGAGTAATGCCTCTGTAGGTTCTGAACCTTCTAAAGACTCTTCATTCGCCAATGCTCGGGTTGTTAACGCTGCCCGGGCACGGGTTCGTAATTCTTCGATGGTTTCTTCGTCTAGGCCATCAATAGCCAACAGTTCGTTGACTGGCACATAAGCAATTTCTTCCAGCGTACTAAAACCTTCATCGGCCAGTACAGCGGCAAAGTCTTCGTCAATATCCAAACCGGAAACGAAAACCTGAAGTACTTTCGCTGTTTCTTCTTCGTGCTTTTTGTTCAGATCATCAATGGTCATGACGTTCAATTCCCAACCCGTCAATTGACTGGCTAAGCGCACGTTCTGACCGCTTCGACCGATGGCCTGAGCAAGATTATCCTGTTCAACCGCCACATCCATGGTGTGACTGTCTTCGTCTACCACGATGGAAGCAACTTCGGCCGGCGCCATGGCATTTATCACGAACTGGGCTGGGTTTTCATCCCATAACACGATATCCACACGCTCGCCGCCAAGTTCTCCTGATACGGCTTGTACACGAGAGCCACGCATCCCCACACAAGCACCCACAGGATCTAAACGCTTATCGTTGGTTTTCACCGCAATTTTTGCTCTGGAACCAGGATCCCGCGCGGCGGATTTAATTTCCAGTGTTTCTTCGGCAATTTCCGGTACTTCCAAGCGGAACAGTTCCACTAGCATGTCTGGGTGAGTACGACTGATAAACAATTGTGCGCCACGGGCTTCTGGACGAATAACGTATAACAAGCCTCGTACGCGGTCTCCTGGACGGAAAGTTTCACGAGGAAGCATGTCATCGCGGTAAATAACGCCTTCAGCGTTATTGCCTAAATCGATAATAATGTTATCCCGATTTACCTTTTTCACGGTACCGGTAACCAGATCGCCGACTCTGTCTTCGTATTCTGCCACCATTTGCGCACGTTCAGCTTCACGCACTTTTTGGACAATAACCTGTTTGGCCGTCTGTGTAGTAATACGGTCAAATTTTATGGATTCAATTTGCTCTTCGATATAATCCCCCAATTGCACATCGGGTTCGTCTATCTGCGCTGCAGAAAGGGTAATTTCCGCATAGGGATTTTCCTGTTCTTGATCGTCAGGAATAACAGCCCAACGACGGAAAGTATCAAAATCACCTGTATTTCTGTCGATGCTAACGCGCACTTCTATCTCACCATCGTTTTTCTTTTTGGTTGCGCTTGCGATAGCAAATTCCAGTGCTTCAAAGATCTTTTCTCTAGGCACTTGTTTTTCATTTGAAACGGCTTCCGCCACTAACAAAATTTCTTTATTCATTTTCGCCTCACTGATGCTTTCGTTACTCGAAAGCGGGTGCTGTTCCATTAGTCAAATGTGGGAACAATGTTTGCTTTTTCGATATTCGCCACAGCTAACTGGAACTGCTGGCCATCCACGTCAATACTGATCATGCCATCTTCACATGACAGTAACTTGCCTTTGAAATTACGTCGGTTATCCATAGGAACCGTAAGTCTGGCCTGAATGATTTCTCCTACTGCGTCTTCGTAATGACTCGCTTTAAACAGCGGACGGTCTAAACCCGGCGACGATATTTCCAGGTTATATTCCGTATTAATAGGATCTTCAACGTCCAGAATGGCACTCGCCTGATAACTGACCTCAGCACAATCATCAACGGAAACGCCGTTTTCATGATCGATGAAAACACGAAGAATGGAATGTTTGCCTGCGCGGACAAACTCCACACCTACCAACTCATAACCCAGGGCCTCAACACCAGGTTCAAGCATGTCGGTCAGTTTTTCTTCAAGCTTTGCCAATCCTTACCTCCAAAAATGAAAAAAGGGCGGAACGCCCAACTACTGAATCCAACCTCAAAAAAGGCCAGAACTGATTAAATACAACAAAAAGCCCCGGACTAGCGGGGCTTTTTATACAAAATCTTCCCCTTCTGCCTAAGACAGATGCAAACTAACGGGGTCGTTCAAACACAACGTGTGTTACCTAGGTTTGCAAAAACATCGTAGCCGCGTAAATCTCAGTTTTGGCACTGAAATCAGCCCGCACTAGAACTACGTGGCACGCATTATACTGACACTTAACACAGATAGCAACTTACGCAAGCACACTTATTCATTATCATTAAAACGCGCTTTGATCGTTAATAACTCATCGAGGTTTTGTCTTAATAAAGGAACCAGTGCAGGATCGAAGTGCATACCACTTTGCTCTTCGATATATTTTAAACTGCTCTCGACGCTCCATGCTTCCTTGTAGGGACGCTTACTGGTTAGTGCATCAAACACGTCGGCTAATGCCACAATGCGCCCTTCTATGGGAATATCTTCGCCCGCCAAACCTTTCGGATAACCTGACCCGTCCCATTTTTCATGGTGGGTTAACGATACAACTTTGGCCAGGACAATGAGTTGGGAGTCATCATCACCGAGTATTTCCGCACCAATTTCCGGGTGCTTTTTCATAACGGCAAACTCTTCTGCCGTAAGTTTACCCGGCTTCATCATAATGCTATCCGGTATACCGATTTTACCAATATCATGCATGGGCGCGGCGTGCAGTAGCAGCTCGGCGCGCATAGCAGAAAACCCCGCGGCCGTGGCAATTATTTTCGCGTAATGGCTCATACGCAGCACATGCATCCCGGTCTCGTTATCTTTGTATTCCGCTGCCCGGCCTAACCGCTGTACTACCTGCAAACGGGTACGCCTTAACTGATCAGTCTGGGCCAACGATAAATGGTTTTTTACCCGCGCTTTAACCACCGGGGGCGAAATGGGTTTAGTGATATAATCCACACCGCCCACGGAAAAGCCTTCGGCTTCATCAGTGGCATCATTCAGCGCGGTAACGAAAATCACGGGGATTTCTTTTAACGAATCGGTGGCCTTTAACTGCTTACAGGCGTCAAACCCCGTCATGCCCGGCATCATCACATCCATCAGGATCAGATCAGGCAGCTGATCCTCTGCCAGCTTGATTGCTTCGGGGCCATTCTTCGCAAAGTAGAGCGTATAGTCATGTCCTAATAACTGCTTTAATACGCGCAAATTTACCGGTTCATCATCCACCACCAAAAGCCGGGCTTTTTCTACTTCGTTCATCGCTCTACTCGCTTGTTTCCAGCTCTTCTATAATTTGTTCAAGTTGCAGGGCACCGCGTTCAAATTCAAAATCATCAATGTCTTGTAATACGCGCGTTACCCGGGAATCTAATGGGCCGTAATTTAACCCCTCACAAATTTTATATACCCCTTCATCCAACCGGTTTTCCCTAGTTAATGCTAACAGTTGCTTTAAGGGCGGTAACACTTCACTCGGAGCATGGCCCAGATAATCAGAGGCGAGATGAATATCCGCTTCAACGCTATCTAAAATACGTTCGATTTTCCTTAATGCAGCGGCGATAGCTGCAATATCATCTTCACTAAAGGCGCGGTTATGGATCTCACGTTCATATTCCTCAAACAATACCATTAAATAGGTTAGTCCCAGGTTCCCGCACACCCCTTTTAATCCGTGTAACTGCTTATCTAATTGCTCATATTGCTCTTCTTTCAGCGACGTTTTAAGGTCACTCATCCAGTCACCAGCGCCCTGAATAAACTTTCTAATTTCACGTTCAAAAGTATCTCTGTCGCCCCAAAGCTGCTCGCCGCGGGTATAATCAATATGGGGCGTCACAGGAGAGCCATCTTTGTGTCTACCACGGCTCGTATCGTTATAGACGTTCACATCAATATAACCAAGCACCCGGGCAATTTCTGTTTGCAAAACAGGAAAATCAATAGGCTTATTGGCAAAGCCTTCCATGCCCGCGTCAATGGCATCTAATTTATCTTGCACCAACACACTGGCCGTCAAGGCTATAATAGGTAGACGGGGGCGCCCATTCTCCGCTTCCCATTGACGCCAGATTTTCGCTGCCGTTAAACCGTCCATCACCGGCATTTGTAAATCCATCAACACCACATCAAAGTGCTGAGCTTTCATTTTATCCAATGCACGCTCACCGTTTTCCGCCACCTCAACGCGATGGCCTGCCCGTTTCAACAACAGGCTCACTAAATCGACGTTTTGACTAATATCGTCCACCACCAGCATATCCATCGGCGGCAGCGACACGGCCCTACTATGTTGTACCCGACGATTTGCCACTGGCTTTAATGGCAAGGTAAAGGTGAAGTTGGTGCCTGTATTGGGTTCACTGGTGGCGGTGATTTCGCCTCCCATGAGTTCAACTAACTGCTTGCTTATAGTAGTGCCCAGCCCCGTGCCTCCATATTTTCGACTCATAGACACATCGGCTTGAGCAAAGGCATCAAATACCTTGTCTAGCTGAGGTTGGGTCATGCCAATACCACTATCAGTCACTGAAAACGAGATATCCCCTGAAGGTTGCTGATATACAGAGACATCGACCTTACCTTTTGCAGTAAATTTTACCGCGTTGCTAATCAAGTTGCCTAAAACCTGACGAATACGTTCAGGCGCACCATGATAGATGTCTGTTAACGAGGATGACACATTGACATTTAAGTCTAGTCCTTTCTTTTTCGCCTCAAGCCAAAACGTCGACACCACAGTGTCGATTTCTTCGGTGAGGGAAAAGTCTCGATATTCAATTTCCAGCTTGCCTTTATCCAGCTTCGCACTGTCTAAAATATCATTGAGCAAATGCAGTAATGAGCGCGCCGAGCGATTGATGGTAGTTAAGTGCTTGTATTGGCCATCGGTCAATTTTTCATCCAGTAATATATCCGAAAAGCCAATAATGGCATTCATGGGGGTTCTGATTTCATGACTCATGTTAGCCAGGAAACTGGCCCGGGCCGCGGCTGCTTGTTCAGCGAATTCTTTGGCCCTTTCGAGTTCTTCTTCAATGGCCTTACGAGAAGTAATGTCCATGATAAACCCATCAACCCAGCTGCTCTGACACTCCTCGCTACTCACCACACAGCCGTATTCCCTTACCCACTTAATCTCGTTATTTTTTGCCACTATGCGATATTCTATAAGAAATTCCGCTTCTTGCTTACGAGCTTGCTTATACAGCATGAGATCAGGTTCATAGACTAAATCGGTTAAAGATAAGGGGCGGTTGCCATCGGTAAAGGCAGTGGCGGGATACCCAGTAAGATCGGCCACCGCGTCACTGATAAATTCAATGGGGCGTCCTTGGGTGTTCATACTACGGTAGGCAACGCCGGGGATATTGTGAAAAAACGAACGAAACTTCGCTTCGTTTTCTCTTATGATTTGTTCCATCTCCATACGCGCGCGATTGTCGCCAATAATCACAATAAACACGTTCTTATTACCTAACTGGGCATAACCGACACCCACGCGAACGGGGACTTTTTCACCGTCGCTATTCAACGCATACGCATCCCGGCTGACGCCTACAATTTTTTCGCCATCGAGTTCACCTTGCTGCTTAAAAAACTGCTCGTTGTACTTACCACGCCTATCTGGTGGAATAAGTCGATGAATAGAATGGCCGGTAAGGGTGTCGTTATCCCAGCCCAAAATACGGGTGACGGCCTTATTCATGGTTAAAACACGGCTGTCTTCGTCGATAGTTAAAATCCCATCTACGGCAGTGTCCATCAGCACCAATTGGGTACGGCGGCTGCTTTCTGCCTTTTCGGAAATATCCATATAGCGAAATAAAAGCGTTAGAAAAAGCACTGCGCCGACCATCAATAAGGTGAAGAAGCTCACATAACCGGCCAGTACATAACTGATAGAGCTACTTTGTGCGCTGGTTTCCATCCCTGGGGGCGCCACAAAGCGGGCGGCCAACATACCAAAATAATGCATCCCAGTTATCGCCAACCCCATAACAACACTGGCCAACATGTTGATCCCTGGTAGTTTTCGGCGCGCCATGAATCCAGACAATCCATATTTGATCCATAGTGAGAGCATGGCCAATAAGATCGCCACAAAAATAGACAGGGAAAAATAGAATAGGTCATAACGCAATAGTGGCGTCATGGTCATGGCGGTCATGCCAGAGTAATGCATTGCGCCAATCCCCCCGCCCATTAATATCCCAGCCAGTAAAATCTGTTTTACCTTAACGTCTCCACTACTTAGGCTTCGCAGTGCCACAAAGGCAGCAAAGACACCGGGAATAAACGACAAAAAGGTACGGGGGGCGTCATAGGACACAGGCGCACATAATTCAAAGGCCAACATACCGATAAAATGCATGGCCCAAATGCCTACGCCGAGTGCAAGGCTGCCTAGCGCAATGAGGATATGTCGGCGTGTAGAATGATGACTCTCAGAGGTATGAGTGGCAACTCGAAAGCCGGTGAATGAGGCTACAATGGCGATACAGACGGACAGCGCCACCATAGGCAGAGAATACTCGCCGGTAAGTAACAACGCCGTATCTGGAACGACAAAAAGAGAATGCAGCCAATCGACCATAATACGCCTAAATGAGTTAATCAGTCTATATAGGCTATCAGGTATGGATCGTGATAAATACATGTCCCCGGTGAATGTAAGACGTTTTTAAGTATGTAAAATAACAACAAGGTGTCAAAACACACCTGCTATCGGTGGATCGATTTATAGCAACGTCAGATTAAGCGACAAACGTGTTTGTTAGCTAAAGTGAGATTACAGCCATTGTGTTTGAAGGAAAAAGGATTTTAGAAACAAGAACGCAATGCGAACGCAATATGCATTAAGGATAATTAAATGATTGTGCTATTAACACCAGAAAGTGCTAATTAGAATTGGTTGCGGGAGCTGGATTTGAACCAACGACCTTCGGGTTATGAGCCCGACGAGCTACCAGACTGCTCCATCCCGCGTCCGTATTACTTCTCAGCTTAGCGTTTCCGCCTTGCCTCTGAGTGGTGCGTATTATACATAGGCATTAAGCCATAGCAAGAGGAGATGCAAAGAATATTGCATTTTTTTGACTAGATGGACAATAAACCAACATACCGCCTACTAAGCAATCAATTTGTTGTCAGGTTTTCCATTTTCTGCGCCAAAAGAAAGTCCTTTGCTGTTAATCCCTTAGCATCATGGCTGGTTAATACCACGTCCACCCGATTATACACATTCTTCCATTCTGGATGATGATTCAGTTTCTCTGCCCATAACGCCACCTGGCTCATCCAGCCAAAAGCACGAATAAAGCTTTTGAACCGAAATGTCTTACTAAGGGTGTGATCCACCAACCGCCATTGAGACCCTTCGTCTTTCTGACCATTTAATTGGGCTAATAAGGATGCAATCTCGCTCTGTTGAAGTTTTTCCGCCATTATGATGATCCCCGTTGCAATAACTTCCTTTAATTTCCGCCGTTAAAAGCCAAGAAGCAAATAATCAACAACATTTTTATCCTCCGCAGCGGTAAGTAGGCTTTACAAGCCATCAAGATCCTGTGCGCTTTTTACTCCCATGAACAGAAAATTTTACACACCCTACCCCGCCCGCCCAAACATCTTGAAATAATATATATAAATATCATGTTGTTACATGCAAAAGCATAAAGGAACATTTATTGAATAGGGATATATAACGAGTTCGTACGCCACTTAGCGACATAGGAAACGCCATGGAATTTCCACAAATTGATAAGGTTTCAGCTTTGATCAACGAAAAGCTGCAAATGTGGCTAGAGCAAGGCATTAAACATTTGCCGAATATCGTCGTTGCTATTTTTATTGCCATCATTTTTGGGGTGTTAGCAAATTTATTGGGTAAAATTGTTAAACGCGGACTACGACGTGCTTTTGAGTCTCGCCAAATTGCCGACCTACTCACCTCCATATTAAAAGCTGCGTTTATTTGTGCCGGATTATTTATTGCTCTTGATTTTGTGGGTTTACAGGGCACAGTCACCTCCTTATTGGCCGGAGCCGGTATTGTTGGTTTAGCCATTGGTTTTGCCTTCCAGGATCTCACTGAAAACTTTATTGCCGGTGTTGCCATGGGAATTAGAAAGCCCTTCGAGATAGGTGACGTTATCGAAGCCGACAACGTCTTTGGTAAAGTAGAAGCCATCAACCTTCGCAACACGCTGGTGACGACCTTTTTTGGTCAACGGGAGATCATTCCCAATAAAATACTGTTTAGGAACATTCTTACTAATTACAGTGTGATGGGTTATCGCCGGTTAGAGGTGCCAGTGGGGATCTCCTATGCGGATGATCCCAATCATGCCAGAGATGTGTTAGTCAATGCGCTAAATGAAAAGGCGTATGTGGCAAAAAAAGACGAGACCAATGTCTTTGCTGCCTCTTTTGGAGACAGTAGCGTAAATTTACTTGTGTGGTTTTGGATGAAATATCCTGGCCCCCACAATTTTATGGAAGTGCGTCACGACGCCGTTGTGACCATTCGCCAGACACTCGATGATGCCGGTATTCTTATCCCCTTCCCTATCCGAACTATCGATTTTGATGCCAAGGGCGGCAAAACACTCGATACCATGATATCCGCATCACGCCAATCCACTTCTGAACAACAATGAGGATCTTAACAATGAAAGCATTAACAGGCAGTAAACGTTTACGGGTTCGTTATATGTTTATTTTAACGTCATTTATTAGCGGTTTAATGGGCGGTTGCGCCACAATGGAAGGGGCTGGTAAAGACATTCAGTCGGCAGGGGAATCCTTAGAAGAAGCCGCGGAAGACAACGATGGAAATTAGCGCCTGCGCCATTTTGTTATAAATATGAATACGCAATATTTTTATTTAAACCAATCGTGCGCTTTGGGTATCCCCTCAGTGCGCGAACTTCAAAAAAAGATAAAATATAACAATATTTCAAATATTTACGCCAAATCTTGGTGTATTCGTTTAAAAATGAGTTTTTCACCCTCGCTACTGTTGTCAAAGACAATGAGATAAAAAACAAACAAATTTTTACGATCTGTTTTAAATTTCAAAATCCAATAAACATTAACATTTACAATAAATACAAGAGCTTACAAAAATTTCATAGCAAATGCTCACCATACCTAAAGTATAATGCCTAATACTTTAGTATTTGCACCGTTATTTCCTACCTTTCTTTTTTAACGTTTAATTGATCTCGAACAAACAACAACATTCAACTTTATCGAGGAATTAACCATGTTGAAAATCGTTAAGACTTCTCTTGCTATTACAGCTTTAGGCCTTGGATTTGCAGGTGCTGCGCAAGCAGACATTAACGACGCACTTGCTAACATTTGTACTATTGTGCAAGCTGATGACAAGGGCGAACTTCGTAAAAAAATTCGTCTGGTAGAATCTGATTATCGCCTTAAACTACGCGATTACTATTCAGGTATCTCCTGTGGTGGCAATAGCTTGATCCGCACAGCGATATTAAATAACGCCGTTGAAGCCGGTACGCTTCTTGTTAAAAAGATGCCTAAAGATGACCTAAGCACACCTGAAAAGGATGGCAAAACTTTACAGGCCTGGGTATCAGAAAGTGGTCACCAGGACAGCCCTATCGCAGAAGTATTAGCTAAGCGATTATAATAAAAAATGCTAATTTTTCACACCATTTCAACATGGTAGCAGACGTCTGTCTGCACTAAAAAGCGGCGGAAACGCCGCTTTTTTCCTTTAGCGTACACATCAAGTCACCAATGAGCGAATGCGCCGCCATAAATGCAATGAGTTCAGTCTTTAGACTTGCGTATAAATAAGAATACCTGTGTATTGAGAGATAGATTCATTTTTGTACAAGATTCTCATTTAATGGTCCATGAAAACACAACAGATTACCTTAGGATTGTTTTCCAACCAGGTATGAAGAGGTAACGTTATGAAAAAACTTGTTCAATATGTCATGCTCGTAAGCACCATGGGTGTTTCATCCTTGGCTGTCGCAGAGGAATTCAACGTTAACGGTAAACCACATGGTTCAAACCCATCTTTTGAATTAAACAAGAAAGAGCGACAACACGTTGACCTAACTTCAGCGCTCCCCTTCATGTCAGCTCAAGAAGCTCAGCAGCTAAACACTGACTCAAATGCGCAAGTTAATAAACCCGGTTTATTTAAATCATTGCCCGAACCGGTGATGACAGCTAAATCGTAAAATTCCAGCTCCCCTTTATCTTGTTATCTCGGCAATAAGGGGCGTCGATAGTCAAGCGTAACCGCGAGGCGGGTTGCCTTCCTCTTGTTTGCTGATCACGGCAACAGTCCTGTCTGGACGCCCATTATTACAAGCTCACCATTACAACTCTGCACCACCCAGCGAATTACCAAAGTTTGCACGAGATCAATAAATTACTGATTTTTACCCGATACACTGGCGAGGCATTGTTAAAAATGAGAATTTTATGTCTATCAGCGATCTATTTAATCCCACTTTATTAAGCAAATACAATATTAACGGTCCACGATACACCTCTTATCCTACCGCATTGGAATTCGGTGAAATCGCTGATGCAGAACCGTTATTATCAGCCCTTAGCCAATCAAAGACAAAAGGGCTATCCATTTATATCCATATCCCTTTTTGTCATCAGCTTTGCTATTACTGTGGATGCAATAAAATTGTCACCCGACATAGAGAAAAAGCCGATCGCTATCTCGATTATCTCGAAATAGAAATCCAGCAAAGGGCCAAGCATTTTTCCTTACATCAGGTACAGCAAATTCATTTAGGTGGCGGTACGCCTAGCTTTTTAACTGAAACCCAACAGGTTCGGCTAATGGATTTACTGAACACCCATTTTACCATTGCAGAAAATGCGGAAATCGGTATTGAAGTGGATCCCCGGCGTATGACCACCACCCATTTAAAGCATTTAGCCAGCTTAGGTTATAATCGCCTTAGCATCGGTGTCCAGGATACCGATTACAAAGTGCAAAAAGCCATCAACCGCGTACAAAGTACTGAGCATGTTGCCCATTTAACCCAATTTGCTCAAAAAAACGGGTTTAAGTCAGTAAACCTTGATTTGATATATGGTCTTCCTCATCAAACACCGGAAACCTTTGCAAAAACGCTTTTGGATGTGAAAAAAATGCGTCCAGAGCGAATTTCCCTTTTTAGTTACGCCCATTTACCCGCCCGGTTTGCAGCCCAACGAAAAATCAAAGATCATTGGTTGCCATCGGCGGTAGAGAAAACCCAGCTCATGAAACAAGCCATGAAGAGTTTAACTGAAATTGGCTATGTACTCATCGGTATGGATCATTTCAGTTTACCCACCGATGAGCTTGCCGTGGCACAGGAAAAAGGCCAATTACATCGTAATTTTCAAGGTTATACCACCGGTGGCGATCTCGATCTACTCGGTCTTGGGGTGTCATCCATCAGTGCTGTGGGTAATGGGTATTTGCAAAATCCGAAAACACTCAATAGCTATTATGGGAAATTAGACAATCAACAAGATCCCACCGAAAAGGGCGTATTTTTAACCGATGAAGATTTATTACGCCGCTATATTATTCAACAGCTTATGTGTAATCTTTCGTTGTCCTTTGCCGATGTGGAAGAGCGCTTTCACATCGATTTTCATGCCCAATTTGCTTCTGAGCTTATGACATTACGAGAATTTGAACAAGACGGGATATTGCAGATCTCATCAACGGGCATCACGGTGGCAAAACATGCTCGACTGTTTATTCGCATTGTTTGCATGACCTTCGATAGTTACTTGCAAAATGAATCAAACAAGCACCGCTATTCCCGGGTTATTTAATTAAAAAACTACCGAAGTT
>NZ_JBAHZB010000068.1:0-18689 GCF_036697315.1 Alteromonas sp. 14N.309.X.WAT.G.H12 | reverse complement strand
CCACAAAGACAATATTCGTCGTTTGGCTAAACGTCAGGAAAACAAAATATGGGACAAGGTAAAACTAAAATAACCTGCCCCACCTGATATGGTTTTATATACTGGGAAGAGAATCTAAGGGCCAGCGGGGTTTAGCAACAGCAGAAAGGGCACAGTATTGGCCGGCTTTTAAGCGCTGCATACCGGCATAGGCGATCATCGCCCCATTGTCGGTACAAAAACCTAAACTGGGGTAAAAGACCTCGCCGTTCATTTTTGCCATGACCTCTTTCATGGCTGCGCGCAAGTAGGTGTTTGCACTCACACCGCCGGCAATCACCAATCGCTTACGTCCGGTTTGTTTTAGCGCACGACGACATTTAATGATTAAAGTATCCACCACCGCTTCTTGAAAGGCAAAGGCGATATTGGCTTTGGTTTGCTGAGAATCATCGGCATCCCTGATGGTATTCGCGGCAAAGGTTTTTAACCCACTGAAACTAAAATCGAGACCAGGGCGGTCAGTCATAGGCCGTGGAAACTTGTAATGGCCCCCCTCGCCCTGTTCAGCCAATTTCGCTAACAAAGGGCCACCGGGATAATCCAGCCCCAGTAATTTAGCGGTTTTGTCAAAGGCTTCCCCCGCCGCATCATCGATAGACTCGCCAAGGACTTCATACTCACCAATGCCTTTTACATCCACCAACATGGAATGACCACCGGAAACCAATAAGGCCACAAAAGGGAAAGCTGGTGCATCGGCTTCTAACATCGGCGCCAATAAATGCCCTTCCATATGATGGACACCCACCGCAGGCATGTCCCAGGCATAGGCTAGGGCCCGGCCCACCGACGACCCCACTAATAATGCACCCACCAGTCCCGGACCTTGGGTAAAGGCAATACCATCGAGCGCTTCACGTTCGGTGTTTGCATCACGTAAGGCTTTTTGAATAAGCGGGACAATTTTGCGTACATGATCCCGGGAGGCCAGTTCAGGTACCACACCGCCATAGTCGGCATGCAATTTAACCTGGCTGTATAATTCATGAGACATCAAGCCTTTTTCGTCATCATAAACCGCCACCCCGGTTTCATCACAAGACGTCTCAATTCCGAGTATACGCATTTTTTTACCCTTCTCATCGACTCAAGGGGCGCAAGTTTACTCTTATTTAATGACGGTGAAAACGGGTATACTTAACACTTATTGCAATATTGACTAATTTATTGGCAGTAGGCACTTTACTTTTAAATCATAAAAGAATAGAATTTCGCACCATTTTTAACCCGGGTGTCGATTTCGCGCACAATTTTCACGCCCGGCTAGACACTAAAATTTTTGAGGTGAGAATTTAATGCCCATCGTTAAAGTTAGAGAAAACGAGCCGTTTGATGTCGCTCTTCGTCGTTTTAAACGTTCTTGTGAAAAAGCAGGTGTACTGTCTGAAGTTCGTCGTCGTGAGTTCTTCGAGAAACCAACCTGGGAACGCAAGCGTAAGAAAGCGGCTGCCAAAAAGCGCCATTTGAAAAAGCTTGCTCGCGAAAACGCTCGTCGCGTAAAACTCTACTAAGATAGTGTTGGCTTAACAAAGGTGCTTTAGGGCACCTTTGTTGTCTTAGGGCCAAAGAAATATTACTTCGTTTGACAGAGACTCTCCCATGGCATTAATTGACGATTTAAAAAACGCGCAAAAAGATGCGATGCGTGCCAAAGATAAAGTGAAGCTCGGCACAATACGCATGGCGTTAGCAGCAATCAAACAAAAAGAAATTGATGAGCAGATCAGCCTCACCGATGATGCAGTCTTAGCTATTTTAACCAAGATGGTTAAACAAAGAGCAGACGCGGCGGCCCAGTATGATCAAGCCGGCCGAGACGACCTAGCCAGCACGGAACGCGCGGAAATTGTCGTTATAGAATCCTTTTTACCCCAACCTTTATCCGATGACGAGTTGTCTGAGCTCATAGAAGATGCAATGACATCAACCGGTGCTACCGGTATGCAGGATATGGGAAAAGTGATGGGTTACCTAAAACCCAAAGTTCAAGGCCGTACCGATATGGGTGCTTTGAGCGGTAAAATTAAGGCCCGTTTAAACGCCTGATTTTTCATACCCGGCGTAACACACTTTGCGCCGTGTTCTTTGCCTGATACAGTATTCAAATAGCCGCTTAGTATTGCCGCCATGGGGGCGTTGTTCACCGCAAAGTGTGGTATCAGCGACCGAGGTGGGGTATCTGCGCCATGTTTTCTTGTTCTTAGGTGTGAGGTTACTACAGCATGTCCGGAAGAATTCCCCGCGATTTTATCGATGACCTTCTTGCCAGAACCGATGTTGTTGATATTGTCGATAGCAGAGTGAAATTAAAAAAAGCGGGTAAGAACTATCAGGCCTGCTGCCCTTTCCACAACGAAAAAACCCCCTCTTTTACCGTCAGTCAAGATAAGCAGTTTTATCACTGTTTTGGCTGTGGTGCTAACGGCAATGCCATTTCTTTTATCATGGAATTTGACCGCTTAGATTTTGTGGAAGCCGTTGAAGAACTTGCCCGAATTCATGGGCTTGAGGTTCCTAGAGAACAAAGCAACCGTCCTGCCATGAGCGAACAAAAAAAACAACAGCAGCAGGATGACTACGAGCTCATGGAAAAGGTTACCCGCTTTTTCCAACAACAGCTGCGCCAGCACCCTAACAGTCAAAAAGCCATCGATTACTTAAAAAACCGAGGCTTATCCGGTGATATCGTCAAGCAGTGGGAAATTGGCTATGCCCCATCGGAATGGGACAAGCTATTAACCACATTCGGTACGGATGATGACCGCATCACCCAATTAATTGACCTTAAATTGGTCACCCGCAATGATCGCGGTAAGACCTACGACTTTTTCCGCGACCGAATTATGTTTCCCATTCGCGATCGCCGTGGCCGGGTCGTGGGTTTTGGCGGTCGGGTCATTGATAGCGATGGCCCCAAATACCTCAACTCGCCGGAAACCCGTATTTTCCACAAGGGCTATGAGTTATTTGGCTATTATCAGGCCAAACAAAGTCATCGACACCTCGACAAGGTGATCATTGTGGAAGGCTATATGGACGTGGTAGCACTAAGCCAATACGGCATTAACATGGCCACCGCGGCGCTGGGAACGGCAACAACACCGGAACATCTGTCCTTACTGATGCGGTCCACGTCCCATATTATCTGTTGTTACGATGGCGATCGCGCTGGACGGGAAGCCGCTTGGCGGGCGTTAGAAAACGCATTACCTGCACTCAAAGATGGGGTGAAGCTCACGTTTTTGTTTTTACCTGATGGTGAAGACCCCGATACCATGGTAAGAAAAGCGGGTACGGATGCCTTTCTTGAGATGACGGATTCGGCTTTACCCTTGTCACGTTTTTTCTTTGAGTCTTTGTTAAAAAGTCATGAAGTCGGCACACCCGAAGGAAAGATAGCCTTAAAAGCAGCGGCCCAGCCCCTGATAGACCAGGTGGCCGGAGACAGCCAGCGCTCCATGTTACAGGCCGAGCTTGCCAAGCATACCGGTGAGTATGATCGTTTTAAGCTACAACAAGACATTCAGCAAGCCAATCGTTCCAGTGCCCAGCCCAGACATACGGCAAAACAACAGTACAAAACACAAATTTCACCGGTTCGCACCATGCTGCGCCTGTTACTGGATAATCCGTCTCTGGCGGCCGCTCATCCTCAATGCGCACCGCAAATATTGGCAGACAGTGGTGTCTCCGGTATTGATGTATTAATTGATACCCACAATCTGTGTTTGCAAAATCCACAATCCAATACGGCCCAGATCCTTGAAAAGTTCCGTGATCATCCCCACTCTTCAGTCATCGCGAAATTACTGCTTCAAGAACATCTGGTTAAAGATGATGATGCCGATACCGTGTATTGCGACAGTTTTGCCAAATTGCTTGACTGGCATTTTGATAGCCGAATTGAAACACTGATTTCCCGCTCGCGTGTGCACCCTCTCTCACAAGAAGAAAAAAAGGAACTCACATTGCTCATGATGGAACGTCAAAAGTCGTAACAACGGGAGTATTTTGTTGAAAAATCACGCTGAACATCTGGTCAAAAATACTGTCTATCTGCTATACTGGCTAATTCGCTGCAAGCAGACTTGTCAAATGCATTGATTGCATTTTTGGATGTATCCGATGTGTTTTATTATGCATTTTTATGTATTTTTTTATGCATTTTTCAGGCCGTAATTTAAAGCAGCCGATGTATTTATGGGTGCGGTAACGAACGAACAGCAAGCATGAAATAGTCAGTTCGCGCTGATTTGTAGCATGCTTTTTTGCTTAATATTTAAATGTGAGAAGTGTAGGTTATATGGCGCAAAGCAAGCAGTCTCAGATTAAACTTTTGATTGCCAAAGGTAAAGAGCAAGGTTACTTAACCTTTGCAGAAGTTAATGACCACCTGCCGCAAGATATTGTCGACTCTGATCAAATCGAAGACATCATTCGAATGATCAACGACATGGGCATTCAGGTTTCAGAATCGGCTCCTGATTCTGATGAATTACTGATGCAGGAAACCACTGCCGACGAAGATGTTGCAGAAGCAGCCGCTCAGGCGTTAGCCACGGTAGAAAGTGAAATCGGCCGAACCACCGACCCTGTGCGCATGTACATGCGTGAAATGGGCACGGTGGAGCTTCTAACCCGTGAAGGCGAAATTGAAATCGCTAAACGGATAGAAGACGGGATCAACCAGGTACAATGTTCCGTAGCAGAGTACCCCGAAGCCATCACTTACCTACTCGAGCAGTGGGATTTATACGAAGCTGAAGAAATACGTTTAAGCGATATTATCTCAGGTTTTGTGGATCCCAACGAAGAGCAGGATTTAGCGCCTACCGCCACGCACATCGGTTCCGAGTTACCCGCTAAGGAACTGGAAAACGATGATGATGACGAAGACGAC
The DNA here is from genome assembly GCF_036697315.1 of Alteromonas sp. 14N.309.X.WAT.G.H12. Taxonomy (NCBI): domain Bacteria; kingdom Pseudomonadati; phylum Pseudomonadota; class Gammaproteobacteria; order Alteromonadales; family Alteromonadaceae; genus Alteromonas; species Alteromonas sp. 14N.309.X.WAT.G.H12. The sequence goes on along the minus strand of NZ_JBAHZB010000068.1, from coordinate 13,747 downwards.
GATGACGACGACGAAGAAGAAGATACTGGCGTTGATCCGGAATTAGCCCGGGAGAAATTTTCTAAACTTCGCGAGCAATACTTCAAAGCACGTACCGTTATTGAATCCCATGGTCGTTCAGATAAAAAAGCCCGTGCAGAAATTGCCACATTAAGCGAAGTCTTTAAAGAGTTTCGTTTGGTTCCCAAGCAGTTCGATCGCATGGTTAAAAACATGCGCAGCATGATGGATAAGGTTCGTATCCAAGAACGTTTAGTCATGAAATACTGTGTGGTAAACGCCAAAATGCCGAAGAAAGATTTTATCAAGGCATTTGCAGGTAATGAAACCACCACGGCATGGTTAGACCAGGTACTGTCGTCTGGTGCACCTTATGTTCCTGCATTATTGAATTACAAAGAAGATATCGAACGTTCTGTATCCAAAATGAACCAGGTGGAGCAAGAAACCGGGTTGGTTATTGCAGACATTAAAGATATCAATCGCCGCATGTCTATTGGTGAAGCCAAGGCACGTAGAGCGAAAAAAGAAATGGTTGAAGCTAACCTGCGTTTGGTTATCTCCATAGCCAAAAAATACACCAACCGAGGCTTACAGTTCCTTGATCTTATCCAAGAAGGGAATATCGGTTTGATGAAGGCGGTGGATAAGTTTGAATACCGTCGCGGCTATAAGTTCTCAACCTATGCCACTTGGTGGATCCGTCAGGCCATCACCCGTTCGATTGCGGATCAGGCTCGTACCATTCGTATCCCAGTTCACATGATTGAAACCATCAACAAACTGAACCGTATCTCACGGCAAATGTTGCAAGAGATGGGCCGTGAACCCACGCCAGAAGAACTGTCAGAACGCATGGCTATGCCTGAAGACAAGATCAGAAAAGTCCTTAAGATAGCGAAAGAGCCCATTTCCATGGAAACCCCCATCGGTGATGATGAAGATTCGCATCTTGGTGATTTTATCGAGGACAGCACCATTATTCAGCCCCTCGATTCAGCCACCGGCGGCAGTCTAAAAGATGCCACTCAAGAAGTACTGGCAGGATTAACCGCCAGAGAAGCCAAGGTACTGCGTATGCGTTTTGGTATCGACATGAACACCGACCACACCCTTGAAGAAGTGGGCAAACAGTTCGATGTCACAAGAGAACGTATTCGTCAGATTGAAGCGAAAGCACTGCGCAAACTGCGTCATCCTAGTCGCTCTGAGCAACTCAGAAGCTTCCTCGACGAGTAATCACAAAACATGAACAAAGCCACCTTTAAGGTGGCTTTTTTATGCAATGGCCCATACCTAAGTATAAATAACAACCGCTCCCTTTCTCTTCAATGACTTGTGAGCGCCATCTTTTTCATTCATATTGAGCATTAGCCATAGCCAATAAGGAAAACTCCGTGAACAGACTTTTATACGTAGTGCTCATTACTGCAGGATTAAATTTAGGCGGTTGCGCAATATGGAATCCCCCCTCTCCCATGCTCGAAACGGAGGTTTTCACAAAGCTCGCCAGTTTAAACCCCGTGGAACCCAAAGAAAAAATCTATCGACAGTATGTTAGCGATGGTATCTATATACAGTTTGAACGCATGGACGAAAATAACATTATTTATGGCTGGTATACCTGCACTAACTGTAACTGGACCCGTTCAAAGATCCTTGCCATCTATGATGGTAGTTATTTGTACATGGCTTACGGACATCACGAAGAATTCTTTTTAGAATCGCCCAAAAATGTACGTCAACACCCAACAAACGGTCACTGGTCGTGGAGTGTTATTGAAAAATTCCAGTTAGAAGGACGGAACCTGATTAAGCTGGGCCAAATTCGTAAATGTGCCACCGACAGCCCGCAAATTCAGGAATGGGATAATGCCCCTTGGGCCTATGATGGCGAAACAGACTGCATGTACAAGCAAGCAGGAAAATATAACAAAATCTTCGTCGCCACCATTGATGAAACCCTCGCCGGCAAGCGCAGTTCCATTGTGGGTGAAGAGGCGGATGCCATTTCATCGGATGTGCGCGAAAAACTGTCAGTGCTAAAATCCCTCTATGAGGATGGATTAATCAACGAGCAGGAATACGAGGCCAAACGAAAAATATTATTAGAAGACTTGTAACCACGACAAGCAGAAGAAGTGCGCTTCTTCTGCGACTTCTCGATTGGCTAATACGACTCACCTTATCCACGTTGCCTTTATTTTAACTTTCACTTTACTGTGCCGTGTCAATCTATATCAGGGATAGTTTATGCGTTTGCGACATATTGAAGTTTTTCACGCAATCTACACAACCGGCTCCATCACCGGGGCGGCCAATCTGCTTTATGTATCTCAACCATCTGTGTCAAAAGTACTGGCTCACGCTGAACAACAACTCGGTTTCTCTCTGTTTCATCGTCATAAGGGCAAGTTAAGTCCCACCGTTGAAGCCGATATGATGTTTCCTGAAGTCGATCGCATTTATCAGCAATTAAATACCGTTAAGCAGTTAGCCAGCAACATTCGTCGAGGACGTCAAGGATTGATCAATGTTGCCGTGACCCCTGCCCTTGGTTTTGACGTTTTACCCAAAGCCATGGCGTTATTTAATCAGGCACACCCTAACGTGGCCATTAATATAAAAACGGTACATAACACGGAAGCGTTACAGTCACTGGTGGAACGCAAGTGTGACGCCGCGGTGTTGTTTTCCTCTCCCAGTATGCCTGGAGTCACCGAGCGCACTTTGTCCACCCAAGAACTGGTGGTGATGTATCCCAAAAAAGCATTTAGCACCGAACCTGAGCAACTCACCCTCGAAGAACTTGCTACCATGGATATCATAGGGATTTGGGAGAGTGGCCCGTTAGGTGAAATGGCGTGGCGGCACATTGAACAGTCTGGTCTTGATATCCAAACCCATATCCAGGTAGATACCTATTATATCGCCGCTAAACTCGTGCATGCAGGGTTAGGTTGCTGTATTGTCGATCGCCTGACGGCAGAAGGAAATTTAACCGACGACACCGGTATTGCCCGGTTTTCTCCCAGTCTGAACTTCGATATTAAGGCCCTATCGTTAACCGATAGGCCCTTAGCGAAAGTATGTGATGCGTTTCTTGACACCTTGACGCGCGTTATAAATACGGTAAACCAATAACCTTACGTTATAGGTACCCAAAAGGATGCTACTTATCATAACGGCTGAATATTCTTAAGATATTCGATTGATTAAGCGTGTTAGGAATTGACATGGTATTAACCCCCCCTTATTTACTGTTCATCGGTAACGCGACTGACCCTTTAAGCATTAAAATGGCCAAGAGCGTCGCCGACTGGAACCCTACAGCCTGCGTCGGCGAATACACACTGCCAGGTTGCGAGGTAACCACAGGTTGCCCCGCGATGACAATACAACAAGCAGCACAGGCAGGCGCAAAATCCTTGGTGCTCGGCTTTGCCAACAGCGGTGGCTTTATCGACGAAAATTGGGTGCCCACCATCATTGAAGCCATTGAAGCGGGCATGCATGTGGTGAGTGGATTACACGATAAACTCATCGATATTCCTCAAGTGGTTGCCGCGGCACAAAAACATGGTGTGACCTTAACGGATATCCGCCATCCCACCACCCGTTTTAAAACAGGTAAAGGCATTAAACGTTCTGGTAAACGTTTACTGACTGTGGGTACCGATTGTTCGGTAGGAAAGATGTATACCTCTTTGAGTTTGGTCAATGCCCTGAAAGCCGACGGCCAAAAGGCCACCTTTCGGGCCACCGGTCAAAGTGGCATTTTGGTGGCCGGTGAAGGCGTGGCAATCGATTGTGTTGTTGCCGACTTTATTTCCGGTGCCGTTGAATCCCTAAGTCCGGACAACGATGCGGATCATTGGGACGTTATCGAAGGACAGGGTTCATTGTCTCACCCTGCCTTTGCCGGTGTGAGTTTAGGTTTACTCCATGGCTCACAGCCCGATGCTCTCATTATCTGTCATGCCCTTAACCGCACCCATATGCGAGGCTTACCTCATTATCCACAACCTACCCTGGAAACGGTGATGGAAATGACCATTAATGCCGCGAAACTCACCAATCCGGCGGTAAAGGTGGCGGGTATTGCCGTGAACACCTCTAGCGTGAGCGAGGAAGAAGCCCATGAATATTGCGCCACCACCAGCGCTCGTCTTGGCTTACCCTGCACCGACCCCTTACGTTTTGGTGTTAAAAGCATTGTGAAGGCGCTGTCATGTCTTTAAGTATCGAAATCACCCAAGCCCGTTTCCCTCTTGCCCAGGTTTTTCGTATTTCAAGAGGGGCAAAAACTGCGGCAGACGTGATTACCGTCACCGTCAGTAACGGTGAGCACATTGGCTATGGTGAATCCGTGCCCTATGCCCGTTATGACGAATCTCTAGACAGCGTTAGCAAACAATTACAAGCGGCCAAAAAGCATATCCGGCATTTGGATGATCATTCATCATTAGCCCACTACCTGCCTGCCGGTTCAGCAAGAAATGCCTTAGATTGTGCACTGTGGGATCTCAAAGCCAAGGTGAGCGGACGCTCGGTGTCGGCCTTGTTGTCCCTTGATGTAACCCAACAATGCTTTACCGCACAAACCATCAGTGTCGACAGTATTGAAAACATGCAAGCATCTGCCCGTAAACTTGCCGGTGCGCCACTCATAAAGGTCAAGCTGGATCCAGACGCAGTTGTGGAAAAAATTCGCGCCATTCATGAAGTCACTCCCCAAAGCAAACTCATTGTGGATGCCAACGAAGGCTGGAGCATTGACGATCTCAAAGCGGTCGCCGCCCCCTTAAAAGCCTGCAATGTGGTACTGATTGAACAGCCAATTCCCGCTCAGGATGATGGGGTTTTAGAATCCTATCGCTGTCCCATCCCTTTGTGTGCAGACGAATCGTGCCACACGTCAGAGGATTTGAGCGTACTTAAACGGCGTTATCAAAGCGTCAACATTAAGCTGGACAAAACCGGTGGCTTAACCGAAGCGGTCACCCTTTACCGTGAAGCCAAATCCTTAGGGTTTTCAGTGATGGTCGGTTGCATGGTAGGCAGCTCACTGGCCATGGCGCCAGCTTTTTTACTCTGTGCCCATGCCGATTTTGTGGATCTTGATGGCCCACTGCTCATTGCCCAAGACCGCCCCCAAGGCTTCCGTTTTGAAAACGGTCGGATGTGGCAGCCCACCCCCTTTTTATGGGGCCAACCTTAACAACCCCGTACTAGGATGGTAGATATATTCCATAAAATAGAACGATACGTTTTGTTTTTAGCGCTTATTTATTGAAATATAGCGTATTATCTTAGTCACTATGATTATGTTAATGGAGCAATAAATGAATATCGTCGCTTTTGGTGCCAGTACCAGTCGCCAGTCAATTAACAAGGCTTTAGCCACCTACACCGCAGGCTTAGTGAAAGATGCCAGTGTGACTGTGTTGGATATCAATGACTATGACGTACCTATGTTCAGTGAAGACACTGAAAAAGAAATCGGTCAGGCCGAAGGTGCAAAGCAATTTCTTCACGCCATTGAAAATGCCGATGCACTGGTGATTTCCTTTGCTGAACATAACGGTCATTATCCTGCCGCCTATAAAAACCTGTTCGACTGGGCGACCCGTATTGAACGCAAAGTCTATGCCGACAAACCAGCGGTATATTTGTCTGCCTCTCCCGGTCCTGGCGGTGCAAAGTCTGTTCTTAGCGCAGCAACCCAATCGGCAGGCTTTTTCGGAGGGAATGTCAAAGCCACCGTTTCTGTGGCGAATTTTTATGATATTTTTGATATGGAAACGGCCACGGTTACCGACCCTTCCATAGCAGAAGCGTTACAGCAAGCCGTCGATAGCCTGACTGACTGACCTTCTCTCGGACAGATTAACTGCCCGTTAATTCTGTTTTCCCGTCTATTTTTTCTTCTCTCTGCCCTTCTTGCAACAATATGGTATGGTAATTAAAACCCGCTTATTGGTCATATTTTGTCAATATGGACACCGAGCGCATATACCACGCCTTAAAAAGGAGAGAAGTCATGACGTGGCTGGATTACAGCATCGTTGGCGCATACCTTGTCGGCATGCTGGTATTGGGGTTACTGTTTCGTCATCAGAATTCTGGCAACGACTATTTTTTAGGTGGCAGAACACTGGCCTGGCCTACCCTGGCTTTGTCGGTAATGGCGACCCAACTGTCTGCCATTAGCTTTATTTCTGCACCCGCCTTTGTCGGGTTACGGGAAGGCGGCGGGTTGATATGGTTAAGTTATGAACTGGCGTTACCTCTGGCGGTGATCATCATGCTTTGGCGATTATTGCCCACCTTGCATAATGCGGGGGTGGTGAGTGTTTATGACTACCTTGAGCAACGTTTCTCTCGTTCCACCCGATTGCTGATCAGTGCAGTTTTTCAAGTTAGTCGTTCTTTTGCAACGGCCATCATGATTTACGCCATTGCCCTGATATTGCAAGGGACCATGGGCATCAATCAGTTTCATGCCATACTCATCATAGGGGTTATTACACTCATCTATTCGGCTATGGGTGGGATGAAAGCCGTTGTTTATGGCGATGCCATCCAAATGGTACTCATTGTAGCCGGTGCCGGTGTGTGCCTGTGGGCAGGCCTTAACGCCGCGGGAGGATGGCAACAGGTGTTGGATATTATTCCTGCCGAACGTTTACACGCCATCAATACCGATACCGCCGGCCTCAACGGCAATGACTTTGGATTGCTTCCCATGCTGTTTGGCGGTCTGGTACTTTACGCCTCTTACTATGGTTGTGATCAATCTGAAGCCCAGCGTAGCTTATCCACTCACAGCATTGCTGATCTAAGAAAGATGTTAGTAACCGTGGCTTTTTGTCGCTTTCCTATTACCCTGCTTTATTGCAGTACCGGGTTGGTCATTGGTGCCCTGGTGATGTCTTCCCCCGACCTTCAGGCACAAATTCCTGCCGATGAGCCTGACTGGATGATGCCAGTGTTTATTATTAATTATCTGCCTGCCGGTATTGTGGGTATTTTAGTGGTTGCCATTCTGGCTGCGGCCATGTCGTCCTTAAGTTCCGCAATCAATAGTCTGGCCGCCGTCACAACCGAAGACATTAGCCGATTAACCGGAGCCTCACTAGACGATAAAGGGTATCTAAAGCGAGCTCGCATATCCGGGGTTGCCTGGGGATTAATCACCTTAGTTTTATCCCTTTATGCTGGCAATATTGCCCCCACTGTTATCGAAGCGATCAATAAGATAGGCTCGGTATTTTACGGGCCGGTACTGGCGATTTTTCTTGTTGGCATACACAGTCGTCGCATATCACCAATGGCCGCAAATTGTGGGCTGCTCCTTGGCGTAGCCATCAATATCTATCTTTGGCTAAGTGACAGTACGCTATTTTGGTTTTGGTGGAATCTCATCGGCTTTTTGGTAACGGTGAGCACCAGTATCCTATTAAGTATCAAATACCCCAATGACGCGGCACATAGGCTGGCTTCGGTTCGTGGCATAAGCTATCAACTGGCGCTGATACTCGGTGCATGGAGTCTGGTGTTGATCCTGATAACCGGGTTTGTGCTACCTTACCTAGCAGCAATGTAAGTAGCGCGGCGAAAGACGGCACGAGCATGATGACGCCCATACAATGTGACGTTACCATTTACCCGAGGAGAAGGGTTCGATAATCTAGCCTGCACACCACATTTAATCGAGGGTAGTATGGATCGAGAATTTTGGCTACAAAAGTGGCGCAACAATCAAACGGGCTTTCATGAAAAGGATGCCAATCCCAATTTAACCGCCCATTTCCCCAGCCTGAACTTACAGGCGAATCAACGGGTGTTTATTCCCCTGTGCGGGAAAACCTTGGATATTTCTTGGCTGATTTCCCGTGGCTATGATGTTATTGGCGCAGAGCTCAGTGACATTGCCATTAAGCAGCTGTTTGAACAACTGGATGTTTCCCCCCAAACTACGCAAATTGGTCATATTACACGTTACGAAAGTCATGGTGTGACCATTTTCGGTGGTGATATATTTCATCTAACAGGTGACATCATTGGACCTATCCATGCCATCTACGACAGAGCAGCGCTAGTTGCCCTTCCCCCTGCGATGCGCATCACTTACACCCAACAGCTTATTGCAATGACCGGTTATGCCCCACAATTGCTCGTCACCTTCGATTATGATCAAGCGGTGATGAACGGCCCCCCCTTTTCAGTTCCAAAGGATGAAGTGCTCGAACACTATCAAGATCACTATCATTTGACATGTCTTGACACCCACCCAATCAACCTAAAAGGAAAAGTGCCTGCACAAGAACAAGTGTGGCTACTTACCCCTAGCCAAAAGATAGGCGGCTAAGTAACATAAAAAAACACCGGTATTGAGCATACCGGTGTTCGACTTTTAGCGCTGAATGTATTGGGTGTTTTTACTCTATCTCACCTTTATGATAGGCAATACTTTGGTCTTGCTCTGCAAGGAGTTTAGCTCGGGTTTCCGGTGAGCCGGTATTGCGAGCAAAGGCGGCATAGGCCGCAGGTACAATAAACAAGGTCATAAAGGCCGAGACAATCACACCAGCAAAAATAACCATACCAATTACCATACGGCTTTCAGATCCCGGACCGCTGGCCAGTACGAGAGGCAAGGCACTAAAGACCGTGGTAAAACCGGTCATCACGATAGGACGCAAGCGTTGTGCTGCCGCGCGACGTAAGGCTTCTTCAAACTCAACCCCGGCATCCCTTAACTGATTGGCAAATTCCACAATCAATATACCATTTTTCGCCGCCAGCCCAATGAGCATGACCAATCCTATTTGACTGTAAATATTGATGGTCATATCGGCCAGATACAAGCCAATAAACGCCCCCACCAATGCCAATGGCACCGTCAGCATGATCACCAAGGGGTGGATCCAGCTTTCAAATTGTGCCGCCAATATTAAATAGGTCACGGCTAAAGCCAACGCAAACACAAAAATAAAGGAATTACCGGCCTCGTGGTAAAGTTGCGATTCCCCTTTATAGTCAATAGACACCGTATCCGGAAGCTCTGTTCTAACAATATCTTCAAGATAGTTTAAGGCTTCACCAAGGGTATAACCCGGTGCCAAATTGGCCGTTATGGTAATGGCACGCATGCGGTTATAGCGATTTAACAGTGCCGAAGTGGCCTGCTCTTCCATGGTTAACAGGTTATCCATGGGGATCAGTTGACCGGTGCGCGAAGAGCGCACATACAGGTTATCAATACTACTTGGGCTACGATAATCCGCTTCAATTCCTTCCATGATCACGTCGTACTCTTCGCCCCGATCCAAATAGGTGGATACCCGTCGTTGCCCTAACATCACTTCCAAGGTTCCACCAATATCGGAAATGGAAACGCCCAAATCTGCCGCGCGATCACGATCGATATTAATGAGTAGTTGGGGCGAGGTATCTTTATAGTCGGAATCAAGACGAACCAAACCGGGGTTTTCGCTGGCCTTTTCCATTACGATATTACGCCAGGCCACTAAGTTTTCGTAGGTGTCCCCTTGCAATACGAACTGAACCGGACGACCGGTACCACCGCTGATCCCACTTCGCATAACAGAAAAAGCTCTCACATCGGGCACGGCTTCCAGTTTTTTTGAAATTTCATCCATCAGTTCAAATGAGGTGAAGTCCCGCTCATCCCAAGGCACAACGCCCACAACTGCCACCCCGGCATTGGTGCCAAAGCCCGGCGTTCTGACTAACAAACGACTTATTTTTCCCTCTTCCCGATATGGCATCAAGATGGATTCAATTTTCCGTAAATTCTCGGCATTGCTTTCAAAAGACGCACCTTCTTGCCCCTGCATAAGAACATAAAAATTGCCTCGATCTTCTGTGGGGGTAAATTCGCTGGGGATTTTATTCGATAACTGCCAGGTGAGTACTAAAGCAAGGACAAACAACAAACCCATGAGTATGGGTTGATGAATGGTTTGACCAAGGCTACGATAATAGCCACTTTCAATGCGCTTGAAGCGGTCATCTAACCAGCGTCCAAAGCCGTTGGAACGGGATTTTTGCTTGAGTAATTTCGATGCCATCATGGGCGATAAAGTCAGTGCAGTAAAACTGGAAAATGCCACTGCGGCAGCCATCGCTAAGGCAAACTCAGTAAACAATCGACCAATGTTTCCTTCCAAGAAGACCAGGGGCACGAACACAGAAATCAAAACCAAGGTGGTCGCAATAACCGCAAATCCCACTTCTTTTGCCCCTCGATAGGCAGCTAATAAAGGGGGCTCACCCATTTCGATGCGACGGTAAATATTTTCCAGTACCACAATGGCATCATCTACCACCAAGCCAATCCCCAGCACCATGGCCAGCAAGGTGAGTAAGTTAATGGAAAAACCTAGCATGTACATCACAATAAAAGCGCCGATCATAGAGATTGGCACCGTTACGGCGGGAATTAACGTTGCCCGCATGTTCCCTAAGAACAAATAAATCACCACCATCACCAGGATCATGGCAATGATCAGTGTGTTATAAACCTCGTTAATGGACTCTTCGATAAACACCGATGAGTCATAGCTGGGCACAATAAAGATGTTATCAGGCAGGGTTTTCTCAATTTGCGCGATCTGTGCTTTTGCCGCCCGTACCACATCCAGCGTATTGGCTTTGGATTGCTTAATCACCCCCAAGCCAATCATATTAACGCCATCACCACGAAATTCATTTTCGTCATCTTCTGCGGCCAGTTCTACCCGAGCGATTTCGCCAAGGCGCACCAGATACCCATCGTCACCCACGGCCACCGTCAATTGGGAAAAGTCTTCCGGCGTTAAATAGGTGCGCGCAACCCGCACTTCAAAATCCCGATCGTTAGATTCAACTTCACCGGCGGGCAACTCCACATTTTCAGATCGTATCACCGATTCCACATCGGTGACGGTAATGCCGCGGGCGGCCATGGCGTTGCGATCTAAGAACACCTTCATCGCATAAGTACGACCACCACCGAGTCTCACCCGTGCCACGCCATCGGCAATGGATAAGCGATCCACCAAATAGCGCTCGGCATAATCGGTCAGTTCAATGGAGCTTAAATTAGGGCTACGAAGGTTAAACCATACCACCACATCTTCGTCAGAATTTTCTTTAGAGACTTCCGGGGGATCCGCTTGTTCCGGCAAGTTGTTTAACGCTCGGCTTACCCGTTCACGCACATCATTGGAGGCAGCATCAATATCCCGTGATAACTGAAATTCGATGGTAATGGAGGAGCGACCATTGCGACTGGTAGAGGTAATATTCTTAATCCCCTCAATACCGCTGATACGATCTTCTAATAACTGAGTAATACGGGTTTCGACGATGTTGGCTGACGCCCCATCGTAGTTTGTATTTATCGATACAATGGGTGGATCGATATCGGGATATTCCCGCAGTGACAACATACTGATGGCCACAATACCGAAGATGATCACCAATAAATTAATGACCGATGCAAATACCGGTCGTTTAACGGAAACGTCTGACAGCCACATATTACAGCCCGCCCTGATTGAGTATGCGCACTTTCGTGCCATCCTGCACCCGCAGCGTGCCTTCAGTAATAATCACCTCACCGGCATCAACACCACTGATAATCTGAACCACACCGGGTTTGCGTTCACCGATCACCACTTCTCGCTCATGCACAACGCCATCTTCTACCACGTAAACGTATTGTTTTTTCTGTACGGGCACGAGGGCTTTTTCAGGAATAACTAAGGTTTCCAGAACCCGTTTTTGCAATGTAATTTGCAACAACATACCGGGGCGCAACATGCCGGGTTTATTATCAATCTCGGCGCGCACCAGTACGGAACGCGTTACCGGATCAACCCGCGAACCAATGGTTTTAATTTCACCTTTAAAGTCGATATTCGGATATGCCACCGAGTGTGCCACCACGGTCTGCCCGATAGACAAACTGGCTAACTGGCCTTCTGCAATACTAAAATCCACATTAATCACGCTAATATCATCTAATGTGGTAATTTCATCGCCAGGCTGAATAAGTGAGCCTTTACTTACGTTGCGGATCCCCAAAACACCAGCAAAAGGTGCCCGCACTTGTAAATCTGCCAATTGGGCTTTGGCCACATCTAACTGGGCTTCCAGTGCTTTTACTCTCGCTTGCTGTTCATCCACAATTTGTTCTGATGCCACACGGGTTAATGACAGGTTTTTAACCCGCTCATACTGTCGTTTCGCTTCATCGATATTGGCTTGAAGCTCTACCAATCGCGCCTGCTCTTGGGCGTCATTGAGTTGTACCAGCAGTTGTTTGGCTTTTACCGTATCGCCGTCATCAAATAGCACTTGAGTAATCAATTCGGTTTGTTGCGCCGTTATGGTAACGGATTCATTGGCTTTGGCCGTCCCTAGCGCCTCAACAGTAATCGGAAAGGTTTGCTCGGTAACGGTAACGACCCGCACCGGTGTTTCCCGGCTGTTAGCACTTTTTTCATCCCCCTGTTGGGGCAGATTCACGTAAACCAAAAACGCGCCTAAGGCGACAACACCCAAAAAAAGGGGCGATAAAAACTTCTTTTGTGACATCTCTGATTCCTATCAACATGTTGCACTTTATAGATATATATTAGGCGACAAGTACGTTGCCCGAGTTATTATTGTTATACTGCTGGTTTACCCTCTTGTAGAAAGACGGTGATTTTTACAAACTTATTAATAATTATTTTAGTTTTTATTGTACCTACTCATATGCTAATTAGGATTCGCTCATCAGTCGTTTTGTTACTTCTACCGCTTTTAGGTTGCACTGACGCCCCCAATGCCCCTACTTGTCGGACAAGTACGCCGCCTGCTCAGGGTCACAGCCGTGCAGTTTGTCTTATTCCCGGCGGCTTTAATCAGGTATTGATGTTACGCGACGACACCGCCACGGTCACTTTTCCCATGGCTGACACCGCAGGACAATCTAATGAGCAGTGTGTCCTACATCAGCAAATATGGCGAGAAACCGGTATTAACGTTGAAATCGGAAAACGCTTGGTTACGACAAACCACAACACCGCTATCTATGCGTGTTCCGAGCAAGCGGGATTAGCCGCAATCACCACGTCTTTTCCCAGCCCACAATGGGCGAACCCCAGCGTTGAATGGGTAAAACGGGATCCCTTTGTTTTAACCGAACAATCCATGGCTGATAAAGACGTTTTAGTGCCTATGAGAGATGCGTTAATTCGCTTACAACAACAAAACAAACCGGAAAGCGATCATTAGTCAAATGACAACTAACGTTGTTGCCACAAAGTACGTCTGCTACTTTGTAATCAGTAGAATAAAAAGGAGTGATGCCCATGTACGAACTTGCGCATTTTAGTCTTAAAGACAAAGTGTCACCCGAAGAGTGGCAAACTCGGGTCGATCTTGCTGCCTGTTATCGCCTCGTTGATCACATGCGTTGGGGCGACCTCATTTATACCCATATTTCTGCCAAAGTGCCAGGCACAGAACATTACCTTGTTAACGCCTTTGGTCTGGCTTTTGACGAAGTGCGGGCCTCAAATCTTGTGAAGGTAGATTTAGACGGCAACATTCTTGACGGTTCGCCCTACGAAATTAACCCCGCAGGATTTACCATTCACAGTGCTATCCACGAAGTACGTGAGGATGCAAAATGCGTGGTTCATCTGCACACAAAAGCCACCATTGCCGTGGCATCGATGAAAGG
>NZ_JBAHZB010000067.1:0-18985 GCF_036697315.1 Alteromonas sp. 14N.309.X.WAT.G.H12 | reverse complement strand
TAGCCCCAGTTACCAATAAACAAAATGAAGTATAAACGCTAAAGGTGGGTCAATTTTACTTTACCGCTAAGTGGGTCAAAATTAGATTACCGTTGACAGTTGGTTTAAACGTGCCTCATTGGTTTGCACATTCCACTCCCAAATACACTCTTCGGATGCATCTATGATTTTTTCGAGGCGGATCCTATCTTTCTCTGCTTGGTGTTTTAGTATTGTTGTTGCGTGTGTAATGTCTGTTGTTTGAATGAGTCGGCGTTTTTTACTTTGCGCGTTATTGAACGTTTTTGTGGTTGAATAGAGCTGGCGTATTTCGTTGTTTTCTTTATTCTTTTTTTCCTCTAAGTGTTTTTTCTCTTCGCCTAACTTTTCTCGCAATAGTTTAATGTCCTTTTTCAGAGACTGTGAACTATCTTTGTTTTCGGGCAAGGCTTTATTGACATACAGTACGTTATTATTTTCGTCTAAAACTGCAATAGTATCATCTAGGTTGTCTAGCACCTCTTTATAGCTGTTAGCCCCTTTTTCCAGTATTTTTTTCACTAAAATAATGAGCAGCAAAGTTATGCTGGCTAGCAAAGAATAGACAAGTAAATATGATGACGGTTGCGCAAAATGAGGCTGAATGAAAAATATTACACCTAGGTAAACAAAAGGTACCATAAAGGTTAGCAAGCTAAGCTTACCCCAATCCTTCCATGAAATTTTTCGCACTTCAATGCCTTAAAGCTGAAAAAATACCTACTACTCTGTGTAGTACATTAGCAGATCAAAGTAAACTTCTTGCCATCATCTTTGTAGCAAATCGTTGGCAATTCAATTATTGAGCCGTCGCCCCATGTCGGTGAAAATCGTACCATGAATGACTTTTATGACTTTGTTGAGTTCCTTTGAGAACCCGCAGTTAAAGGCCAGCTAGTTGCTTGATCAGAAGTCTATAATATACGGACAAACGCCGCCCAAAAACCATCAAAAACTGTCCGTAAATTTAACACTTTCAAAAAAATAAAGAAACAAACTCTTTATTATCAACATGTTAAATAATGGCACGATTAGTGCTTAACTATCATTAATTAACTATAGAAATTGAGTATTATTCTTATGAAAAACGCATTAACTTTTTTAACACTACTACTACTGACCACCACCGCTAACGCAACCATTATTAGCGTAGATTTTGAAGTAACAAGCTCAACCGGTTTTTGGGGAGATGGCTCCTTTTCCGGTGAAGACTTAGATCTCGATGGGGTACTTTCTTTTGACGAATTAATTTCTTTTGATGGTTCAGATAATATCGAAGGCGAAACTGTCGATTTAGCTGGTCTTTTTGATTTTGGTGATTTTGATATTGATAGTAATACCTGGTTAAGTAATGCTTTTGGTTGGAGCACAACAGAAAATGCTTGGTTTACCTGGAATAACCAAATTAATAGTGTAAATGCAAGTTGGGCCACGGTAAGTACAACTATCACAAGTGATGTCGCCGTACCTGCACCTGCAACTATGTCATTATTGCTGTTAAGCCTAGTCGCCATGACTAGACTAAAACGTAAAAAATAAACGCTTGCCTTCGCTATCAGTTTGACAGCCGAGTACTTACTAGACTTAATAAAGCCTGCCTTATGCAGGCTTTATTCTTTATTGCCCTAGACAAATGCCATAATCACCTTGTTTTGGCACATTTAACCTTCGTTAATCTATTATTCTTGCCGTTGCGCTGATACGTGTGGCGTATCTATGGCCGCATTCATACAAACAGTGGTTTACACTTATTGCAGCTAGCGGTATTTTCAACGGGCAATAGCCATAATAATTAAAAAGGATATTTATGATAAAAGGAAAGCGACTCGCAATACTCTTATTTATTTTTAGCCAACACGTTTTTGCCTATCAAGATGAAATAGACAAATTCTTTTCTTTGTACGAATCCGATAAAGTTGCTGAAGCTGTTGACGCCATTTACTCAACCAACAAATGGGTCATTCGGAAGGCCGATGACGTTCAAAACGTAAAAACCCAGCTTCAAAATCTGCCCCAACTAGTGGGTACCTATCACGGCAAAGTAAAACTAGGTAATGCTGATATCGAAGATAGACTGATGTACGTTAGTTATCTCGCTTTATACGAGCGTCAACCCGTGAGATTTGAATTTGTTTTTTATCGGCCAGAAAATGATTGGGTGATTTATTCGTTCTCCTTTGATGATCAAATTGATGAAGAACTACAACAATTCGCCCGAGAAAAAGTCGTGAAAGATTAAGGCGAAAATCACGGGTGCTGCCAAAAAGAGAGACTTATTACTACTGGCACATCAATGGAAACTGATACTAGGTGACCTCGTCCATTGACTGTGACACCGTAAATAGGAATAACGCGTTAGCGACATTCTTTTGCAAGGAGGCAAACATTGAAAGACAAAGAACGGATCGCAATTTTTATCGATGCTGACAATGCTCCGGCTAGAAAAGTCGATAAAGTTTTATCAGAATTAGCTCGTTATGGTGTTGTAAATATACGTAAGGCGTACGGTAACTGGAAAAATCAAAATCTAAAACCATGGGAGGATATTCTTCACGAATTTGCTATTCAGCCCATACAACAATTCGACCTTACAAAAGGAAAAAACGCAACGGATATGGCGCTGGTCATTGACGTAATGGATGTACTTTATACTAAAGACGTTGATGTAATTTGCCTAGTTTCCTCAGATTGCGATTTTACACCTTTGGTTACACGCTGTCTGGCGGACGGAAAATTCGTGATAGGCTTCGGTGAAAGAAAAGCTCCAGTTGCCTTTGTGAACAGTTGTTCCCGTTTTCTCTACTTAGATGATGAAGCAGAGCCTGAACTCGCCACCCAGAAACAAAATAAAAATATAAAAAGCGACACAAAATTAATGAATATGCTTCGACAAGCAATCGAAGCCGTTGAGGAGAATAACGGTTGGGCGATGCTTGGTCCCATAGGTACCCATATTTCAAATCATGCATCATTTGATCAGCGCAATTATGGATTTAAAAAATTGAGTGATCTCTTTCAAGCTATCGACCTATTTGAAATGAAAAAAACAAATGGCTCAGTAATATGGGTGAGGGATAAAAAAAAGGCAAAGCAACTTAATAAGACAAAAAGTCAAAGTACTGCCTGACCAAAACCAGCGAGTTCCCCTTAGGAATAAGCAATCGCCGTACCTATATACAAACGTCCCGACTCCCTTTCATTAGGTTAAATCAACTTTGCACTCAGTGCTTTAAGTACGGCACGAGTGCGATCTCGGGTATTCAATTTTGCCAGAATATTCGACACATGATTTTTTACCGTGCCTTGAGCTAAAAACACCGTTTCAGCGATTTCCTTATTGGAATAACCGCCGGCGATCAACTTTAAGATATCCAGCTCCCGTTCACTTAACGGGTCGATGTCAGGATCAGAAAAGGTACTTAATTGTTCGTGACTTAGTTGGTTGAGCAATACAGGCTCAGCTAACATGCCACCGTTAAACACAACGTTAATGGCGGTTTCAAGCTTTTCGGTATCAACGTCTTTTAATAAAAAGCCATTTGCACCGGCTTCCATTGCTTGGGTAAACAAGGCAGGATCATCGAAAGTGGTTAATATAATGACTTTTGTGGTATTCCCTGAATCACGCAATTCGGCTAACGTGTCGATGCCACTTTTAACCGGCATGCGAATATCCATTAACAAGACATCAATGGGCTGAGCGCTAATCTTGCCAATAGCATCCGCACCATTATCAGCTTGCCAGCATACGTGTATACCAGAACATAAAGACAGCAGACTTGCTATTCCTTGTCGCACAAGTATTTGGTCATCGGCAATGGCGACATTAATCATAATGTTGTTCCTTGTAAGGCAAACGTACGCTCACTTTCCATTGGCTATTTTCTTGCTCAATTGTCACCTCGCCGCCGAGTTCGGCCGCGCGTTCATGCATATTTTGCAAGCCAGAGCCTACCCGTTCATGGGCACGCATTTTAAAAGGGTTGGACACTTCCAACAATAGGATATTGTCGCCCTTAAAAAGGGAGATAGACAAGCATTTTTCACTGCCATAACGCAGAGCATTGCTTACGGCTTCTTGGCAAATTCGCAACAACACTTCGGCATGATGTACCGATAATAAGGGGGCAGCTAATCGGGGAGTAAACTCGGCGTTAACGTGGGGCAAATGGGCAAACAAACTATCAATGGCCGCGTTTAAATCTAACTGTGCCGAGGCTTTATTTTGCTTCACCACGGCGCGAATATCATTCAGTAAATCTTTTGCAATTTGCTTTGTTTCATTAACGCCCTGTTGATGCTGCGTGGGTAAGGTTTTGCTTAGATATTCCAAATTCAGTAGTAAGCCGGTAAGTTGATGGCCGCAAATATCATGCAAGTCGCGACTTAACTTCAACCGTTCAGCCTGACGGGATGTTTGTTCTAACAATGACCGGGTAGACATCAACTCTGCATTGGCTTGCTCTAGCGCTACTCTCGATTCACTTTCTCGCACCGCGATATTTGCCACTGCTAATGCGAAACATTGAAAGGCCAAATTGAGGGTGATCGCCACTGAGGAAGAAGAAAAGCCTCTATCCCACATCAACAGGAATATGAACAAACAGATACCATTAATAAGCAATAAGACGGCAATGGATTGCTTTTGTGAAAGAAAAAACGGCAGTTGACCGGCGAAAATAACCAATAAGATTAACCCTTCGGAAGACTGAGCCGTATAAAAGACAAAACCAAACCCCATTAATTGCAGCAAGATAAAAACACTAGACAATCGCTTTGCCTGCTTCGCTTTGGTAATGAAGTTAATGGCTAAAAAACCTGTTAAGAACAATGCGAAACCGGTGAAGTAAACGCCGTTAGCAAAGGGAAAGGACGCTTTTACATGGGTGATCATCAATACGGCAAACCAGGCCAGAATACCGGCGATGAATAACGTAACCTGCTTATCTTCCTGAGGCATGATTTTTTATCTTTATTGTCGAGATTGACAGAATACAAAACCCACTTTGCCTACTTAGGTGCCAAAAGTCATGTTTTTTATTGCCATGACTTTTGGCACCTGCTCCCTTGTTCATGACCGTTTAGAGTAAGTCCTACTAAAACAGGAGATCACCCATGAAAACACACCTTAGCGCACTGACCCTTTTAACATTAACAACGCCGGTGGCAATAGCAGCAGACGTAACGGTTAATTTTGCCGGGTTAAATCAGCTATCTGGCGAGCTTTATATTGCCGTATACCCGTCCGAAGAAACCATGCAATCCCACCGCGCGATACAAAGCCAAATTGTTAGCGTACATAAAAAAGGGCAAAAAGCCGTACTCGCTGATTTACCCTCCGGACACTACGGCATCATGGTGTTTCAAGATTTAGACAAAAATCGTGACCTTAATACCAACTTGCTGGGCATTCCTACCGAGCCTTACGGCTTTAGCGCCAACCCCAATATCATGGGGCCGCCCGTCTTCGCAGACATTCAATTTGAGGTATCCAGCGCTCCTGTGCAACTGACGATCAACATGGAGTAACGAACATGAACCGTCGAGACTTTGTTAAAGCCCTAGGCCTAGCCGGTTGCGGTGCGCTAGCCCCGTCATTCAGTTTAAAGGCACTGGCTGAGCCGCCCTTATCTTTCTACCAAGAATTTAACCTGAAGATAAAAGATTATCCCATATTGCGCGCCTGGGAAGGTTTAACTGCAGATATCGTACCTCGCCGCTTTACCTGGCAAGGCAAGCTACCTGAGGCGCTAAATGGAAAAACATTTTATCGCAATGGCCCTGCCCGCGTCGTGCTGGCTAACCAGCGCTATACCCATTGGTTTGATGGTGACGGCTTTGTCCATCGCTATGCCTTTGACCCCAAAGGACTTACCCACTCTGGCAAATTCGTGCGTACGAAAAAATTTATTGAAGAAACCAATGCCAATCGTTTTTTATATAACGGCGCAGGTTCAGTTATTGCAAATTCAAAACACTCAAAGAGCGCTGAGGCCGTCAATACCGCCAACATTTCCCTGTTGCCGGTTAATAACGAATTATGGGCATTATGGGAAGCGGCTATGCCTTATAAAGTCGATCCCATTACCTTGGCAACCGAGAGACAAGTCTCCCTTGAGCCGGTATTAGACGGTATGCCATTTTCCGCTCATCCTCATGCAGATAGCCAAGGACATCTGTGGAATTTTGGCGACCTGTCATTTTTTGGTCAGTCGAAGCTAATAATCTACCAGCTTACCTCTCAGGGAAAATTAACCCGATATGCCATGGTAGATGCGCCCCAAAGCTATGTTCACGACTTCGCGGTTACCGACAATTATCTCATTTTCTACTTTCCTCCCATCACCAAACGACGAGGAGACACCCTAATTAGCAGTATGACCTGGCACGGGAACAATGAAGGCGAAATGTTAGTGATTGATAAAAATACCCTGACACCAGTATTACGCACACCATTTGATGCCGGGTTTGTTTTTCATTTTGGCAACGCATGGCAAGAGGATAACCACCTTACCATTAACGCCTGCTGGTACAAGAATGCCGACATCATGCTAAAGGACGTGAAAATGGTAACAGAAGAAAAAATGGGTAAGCATGACAGAAGTACTGCCGCACAAATTCGCATAGACCTCACCCAAAAAACCGCCTATCTGGATAACAGCACAACACCCATGGAGTTTGTCCAATTTGATAGCCGTTTTGCAGCTAAGGCCACCCAGATCCAATATGGTGTACACGCATCAAAACACGCAGCCCATGGCGAATACAACAGTATTGCCAGTATCAATACCCAATCAGGTAAGGTGGATAGCTACAACTTTGGCGATAACTTTATTACTGAAGAACCTTTATTTGTGCCAGATGGAAGTAAACAAGGCGAAGGGTATTTGGTCAATACAGGGCTCGATTTTGTATCAGGTCATACCTATTGCTGCGTGTTTGACGCCCTGCACATTGCCGATGGCCCTGTGGCCCAGGTTAAGTTGGATTCGTATATGCCGTTAGGCTTTCATGGTGCCATTGTGTAGCGACTGAACCTCACTTGGTCTGGTTACTTCAAAAGGCAGCACCATGGCAAATAACCTGAGCTCATGTTGGGAAAGAATACTCATTTTCATCCTTTACCGCTTCTTTACGTCTTCTTGCGCAACTATTGCGTTAATTATTGTTCGTAAAGAATCGGTTAATTAAGGATGAAGTAATGTTTGTGAAGAATAAGTATTTAGTAAGTGGTGCATTTTTGCTCACTTTGTGTTTATCAGGATGTGACTACATTGTTGACGGTGGTAGCAGCAGCAGTGGTCATGGCTATTACCAGTTTGTTAATCTAGTTCCCCAATCACCTAACATTGAATTTGTGGTGGATGACGACTCAGAAGGTGAAATAGGTTTTGCTGAAGCAACGGCTTACGATTACGTCAGTAATTCCACCTACGACATTGAATTTAACCAAATACTTCCCAATACAGAGAACGACAACTTTATTGATGACGACTCACTAAAGGTAAAGAAAAACAAACTTCACAGTTATATCCTGTATGGCGATACCGATTCGCCCAGCAGCTATGAAATCACCATCGACGTTTCTGATGTATTTGATGATGATTTTGATGATGGTTACGCCATGGTGCAGTTTGCCAACTTGGCGAACTATAACGACAGCGTTGACGTGTACATCTTAGATGCCGATGGTTCTTTAACCAATCAAACAGCTGATTACACCCTTTCCCCCGAAGACAGCAGTGGCGATGTGGAGCTGGATGCGGGAGATTATAAAATCGTC
This sequence comes from Alteromonas sp. 14N.309.X.WAT.G.H12, assembly GCF_036697315.1. Classification (NCBI taxonomy): domain Bacteria; kingdom Pseudomonadati; phylum Pseudomonadota; class Gammaproteobacteria; order Alteromonadales; family Alteromonadaceae; genus Alteromonas; species Alteromonas sp. 14N.309.X.WAT.G.H12. The sequence goes on along the minus strand of NZ_JBAHZB010000067.1, from coordinate 11,184 downwards.
TTTACCGAATCAGGCAGTGACACCATTTTAGCGATGAAAAATGATATCACTATCAACGAAGGTGAAGCCTTATCTTACGTTTTTGTCAGCTACGAAAATGCCGGCTTTGACGATGACTTCTATAGTATTGTGGAGCTCAACGATGAGGGTGCCAGACAGCTTACTAACGAAGCTCAGGACAGCTATCTGCGGGTGAGCAACAATATAGCCAATACCACGTCTATAGTCGTCGCCCAAGACAGTTTAGCGAACACCGTCGCCGAAGATCTGTATTTTGGCGATATTTCTGATTTTCTTACCATAGATATTGACGATCCCGACGATGCCAACAGTGTGGATGTGTACTTAAGAGATACGGATACCAATGCGATCTTGGAAAGTACCAGTATCGATTTTTACGCCGATCAGATTGTATTGCTGTTAAGTTCTGGTGATGCAACCAGTACGGTGAGCTCTTATACCAATACTGAAGATTTACGGGTTATCGACACCCATGCAAAACTGTTGTTTTCTCACAACATTGACAATGAAAGCAGCACAGACATTACAGTAAAAGTGATTGAACAAGGTAGTAACCCCGATTCTTACGAAGCCTCAGATGAAATAGGCTATTTAAACAGCCTTGATATTGAAATCGAAGCCGGTGATTACGACGTATATGTTTACGACGCCGATACCGATGACTTGCTATTGGAAACCACGATTTACGATGTGCTGGAAGGCGACGTCATTAACGTCGTGTTATCCGATTATGATTACGGCGGCGAACCATACCAGATATTTACCTACACCAATTAATCCTTCGTGCCGGCGTCTCTCGCCGGCACCCATTTTTATCCTCTGAGACATCCCCCGCAAACACATAATGTTACGGCGGCAATCCACTACATTATTCGCTACCCATTGCCTTATACAACATCAGTTGATTAAGGTTATAAGTTAACCTCGAAGCAATGTCGTCCAACCGCGCTGTCAGATACTGATTTTTCATATCCAGTAACGGGATCTGATTCACCACTCCCGCTTCATATTCTGCTTTTACCATGGCCAATTGTTGTTGGTGTAAAGCCAGTGCCTCTTGGTTCAATTGATATTGTTCCCGCGCCCGGTTCACTTTTTTAATGGCACTGTCTACTTCGGTCCACGCTTTTAATACCTGTTGTTTAAAGCGAATGGCGGCCTGTTGTTGACTGATTTCAGTTAGCGCAACTTCGCGATGAAGCACACCACGATTGAAGATGGGCAAATAAAAGCCCGCGCCAAGTGTCCAGGTTCGAGATGACCAGTCCGATAAGGTATCACTGCTTAATGCTTCTATTCCGGCGCTGCCGGTTAAAGTAAATTGCGGATACAAGGACGCCTCTGCAAGACCAATTTTTGCGGTGGCGGCCTTTAGGGCTTCTTCAGCGGCCCTGACATCAGGCCTTTCACTTAACACCGACGACGGCAAACGCAACGCGGGCGTATCATAAACCTGCAGTGGAGTGCCATTTTCCGCCAGTAGCGATGATAAAGAACCGGGCTTAGCCCCAACCAATAAGGTCAATGAGTTTTGCAATTCGGTAATGTCATTTTCCATCGCCGAGATCGCAATCTCCATTTGTTTAATCGTTGCTTGTTCCGATAGCAGGCCTTGTTGAGAGATGACCCCAGAGTCGGCCATGGCCCTGTGTATTGCCAACTGTGATTTTAAATTGCCGATTAATTGCTCTCGTAAAGATAAGGTGTATTGCTTGGCTCGCAATGTCAGGTATTGACGGGTGAGCTCTGTTTTTAACGTCAGTCTCAAATCATCTAGCTCATAGGATGCCATTTGGGCATTGGCATCGGCGGCAGTGACCTGATTGGCAACCTTACCCCACAAATCGGGCTCCCAACTGGCATCAAAACCTGTTGAGTAAATGCCATAGGGAGAAGACAGCGCCTCAATAAGAGAATCTCGGGTATCTCCTGTCGAGAATAAACTGATAGTACGACTGCTGGCACCATCTTCACTTATTCGTTGGCGGGCAACGCTACCTGAAAAACTCAGGTCGGGATCGTTACTCGCCGCGGCTTGCTTTTGATACAAACGGCTGGAGGCAAAATTCAGTGCCGCCACCTGTAAATCGTGGTTATTTTGTTCCAGTAAGGTATATAACTGAGCCAATGCTACATCATCGCGGCGCCAATCCGTCAGCGAGGATAAAGTACCTTGCTGGGGCGTCGTGTCCACCTGTGGCCAGGCTAACGGCATAGTCACATCCGGTTTTTCATAGTCTGGCCCCAAGCGGGTGCATCCTGATAGCAAGCAAAGAGTGATAGCGGCAATGGGGCACCAGGCAGATTTCATTTTCATCTCCATCAGGAAGTACGGTGTCTGAATAACCAACTGGCCACAGGCAATGTGACCGCTGCAATAAGTATTAACGGAAGCATTTCGGTGTAAACATCCGCCAGCGTTGCGCCTTCTAAATACACCCGGCGAACGATACTAATAGAAAAACGTAGCGGATTAACGTAGGTAATGTCCTGCATCAAATCGGGCATATTCGCTAGCGGCGTGGCATAGCCAGATAACAGCATCAGCGGCATAAGCAACACAAAGGTATAAAGCATGGCTTGCTGCATGTTAAGGGACACCGCAGAAATGGAAAGCCCCACTCCCACACTGGCCAAGGTAAACAAAAACAAGCCCAAATACAGAACCAATAAGCTTCCTTGAAAGGGAATATCAAACCAAAAACGGCAAATAAGCAGTACCAAGGTAGATTGCACTAAGCCGATTAGAATTGACGGAACCGCTTTGCTAATAAGAATTTGCGACGGCAGACTGGGGGTGACCAACAGTTGATCAAAGGTCCCCTGCTCCCGCTCTCTGGCCACAGACAGCGCTGTTAGCATCATCGTTTGGATCATGCTCAATGCGGCTATCATACCGGGCATGATGATCCAGCGGGTTTCCATGTTGGGATTAAACCAAGCCCGACTTTTAACGGTAATGGGAAGCTGTGAACTTATATCGGTACTGGCATTATAGGCAAGAGTAATAGTACTAAAACTACCCACAACGGCATTGGCAGTGGCAGAGTTTCGTCCATCTACAATAAGCTGGAGTGGACTGGCTTCACCCTGTCCCAATTTATCGGCAAAATCTGCCGGGAAATACACCACCATTAGGGCTTCCTGATTACCGATTACATCGGCCACTTCATCACTGCCATGGAGAGTTGCCACCTGATTAAACAATCCAGCCCCTTTGAGTTTTTGCAACACATCATGACTGGCTTGGCTATTGCTTTGATCCAAGACCGCATAAGGCACTTCTTTTAAATCGAAGGTGGCGGCATAACCAAACAAAATACTCTGCATAATAATGGGCAGAATAAGAATAATTCTGGATGAAGGATCTTTAAGTACCGTGAGGAACTCCTTCTGACACAGATTAAAAATGAATTGAAAATACTGTTTTATATTTGCCATTGTTTAATCCAGTGTTTTCTTGGTCAGCATGCGGGCAAGCCCCAATAAAACCACCGCATACAAAGTAAGTAAGGCCAGATCTTTGAGGATGATGGGCCAAAAATCCCCCGCCAAAAACACGGTTCTCAGTAGTTCGATAAAATAGGTGGCAGGTAACAGCATACCGATCAGCTTTACCGCCGTGGGCAGATTACCCAAATCAAAAACAAAACCGGATAACATCATGGCCGGTAAAAAGCTCACTAATATGGCTAACTGACTGGCCAGAAACTGATTGCGGGTTTTCGCTGAAATCAGCAATCCAATGGCCAACGCCACAAGCATATAAATCACCGAGCCAATCACTAAAATAAAGAACGAGCCATGAATGGGAACATGAAATAGAAACGTGGATGCCAGTACGCACATTACCAGGCCAATAATGCCCACCATAAAGTAGGGAATGATTTTCGCCAGAATAATTTCCGTGGGGCGCACCGGAGTCACAAAGAGGGCTTCTAACGTACCACGCTCCCACTCTCTTGCCATCACCAGCGCCGTTAGGAAGGTGCCAACTAAGGTCATAATTAGCACAATCAGGCCTGGTACGATAAACCAGGTACTGGTGTTGGCATCATTAAACCAAATTCGGGGGATCACGGTAACGCCCCCTGCACTGTGACTGGCGATATTGCTTCGGTCGGCCCGTTTTTGTGCCCAGGTGCCAACGAGACTTGAAAAGTATGTACGAATTGATGACGCCCGCGTTGCGTCACTGCCCAGTACAATCAACTGAACATCGGCGTGTCCTGCGGCCAAATCCGCCGCAAAGGTATCGTCAAATACCGCAATGGCCTCCACATCTCTTGCCCGTAAGGCTTTTTTGGCTTGTTGAAAAGATGTCATGATAGTGGGTTTAAAATACGGAGAAAGGCGGATGGCAGAGACCACATCGTCGGTTTGCTCAGAAGGCTGGGTGGTCACCACTGCCAACTTGATATCTTTGACATCCAAGGTAACGCCATAACCAAAAATAAAGATCAGGGCTATGGGCAAACCAATACCAATCATAAGATTACTTTGATCTCTAAGTAACTGTCGGGTTTCTTTTTTTACCAAAGCCCACAAGCGACTGAAAAAACCACCGGCCACGCCCGAATTAACCTTCATCCCCGCGCTCCTTTTTCTTACGGCGATTATTTTCAATGATGCTGATAAAGGTTTCTTCCATCGTCACCACCCTATCGGTGGTATCCTCTAGGTTCGCCCGTATTTCATCTGGCGTGCCCATGGCGAGCTTTTCCCCCGCATCCTGAATAAGAATTTTGTCACAGTATTCGGCTTCTTCCATAAAATGGGTGGTAATAATAATGGCTGTGCCAGTTTGAGATAGTGCGGTAATACGACGCCAGAACGCCCGTCGGGCCAAGGGATCGGCACCACTGGTAGGTTCATCTAAAAATAGAATGTCAGGCTTGTGCATTAAACTGGCTGCCATGACCAAACGCTGTTTGTAGCCACCGGGTAATTCACCACTTTTATCATCTAAATGGGAAGCCAAATCAAACTGTTCTGATACTCTATCTATGGCCGCTTTACGCTGCTTTCCCCACAAACTATAAGTACCGGCAAAAAAACGTAAATTCTCATACACGGTTAAATTGCCATACAAGGCAAATTTTTGAGACACATAGCCAATACGACTGCGGGCATCGGCACGGGCTGTGCGCAAGTTTTTGCCTGCCACACTTAGTTCACCGGAGGTGGCTGGCAATAACCCACACAGCATACGAAAGGTCGTGGTTTTCCCCGCACCATTGGGGCCTAACAGGCCGAAGATTTCTCCCGGATACACCTCAAAAGAGGTTTTCGCTACCGCAGTAAAATCACCGAAAGTTTTTACCAGCTGTTTGACCGACACAATGGGAGAAGCAGGATCGGGCGGACGCTTATCATCCTCACTGAGTTTATCCACTGACACGACCTGGGGTGCCATGTGTTCTTTTAGCACCATCATAAAGGCATCTTCCAAACTGGGATCAATGCCCTCTACCTTGTCATAAGACAGCCCTTCGGTGACCTCATCAATGTTGCTGCTAGGTTGAATGACACAGCGCACCAGACCGCCTTGGGGAACGGCATCCACTACCCGATCCGATTGATCTAACAAGGCACTTTGCAATTCTCGGGGCTTTTGTTCCCCTTTAGGGGTAAATAAATAGCACTGGTTCTGCGCTTGTTCGGTGAGGCTGTCTGGCGATCCTGATACCAGTATTTTTCCTTCATGAAGCAAATGCACCTGTTGACAACGGGCGGCTTCATCTAGATAAGAAGTACTCACAATCACCGTTAACGACTCTTCTTCAACTAACTGCAGTATGATTTTCCAGAGTTCTTGTCGGGAAAGCGGATCAACGCCCACGGTAGGTTCATCAAGCAATAAGAGTTTAGGCGAACGTACCAGAGTACAAGCGAGCCCCAATTTTTGCTTCATCCCCCCCGATAGCTTGCCTGCCGGACGGGCGGTAAATGCGGTAAGGTTGGTCATGGTAAGCAAGCGTTCATAACGTTTTTGCCGCTCTTGGGCCGGCACGCCATGGAGATCAGCATAGAGATCTAAATTTTCCTGTACGCTTAGATCTTCATACAAGCCAAAACGCTGAGGCATATAACTGATCAGGTTTTGTACCTTTTGTGGGTCCGCGTACATATCGATACCCAGTACGCTCAAGGCACCTTTAGTGGGCGTCATCAACCCGGCAATTAAACGCAGCAACGTGGTTTTACCGGCCCCATCGGGGCCAACGAGGGCCGTGAGCTCCCCTTTTTGCACGCTCATATCCATGGAGGCCAGTGCCACCACCGTCTCTTTTTTTTGCTTATCGGTAAATACTTTATTTAATGCCTGAGCCTGCACCACAGCAGAAGTCATGTGCCCTAGTCTCCCAACGGAAACACAACTGTGGCAGGCATGCCTAATTTGAGCCGATTTTCATCATCGTTTACCCGCACTCGCATTTCGTACACCAGGGATGTCCGTAAATCTTCTGTTTCCACATTCTTAGGGGTAAATTCGGCCACCGAAGAAATAAAGGCCACCGTACCGGTAAGCTCGGTAGATAAACCGTCGACAATAATTCGCGCCTGTTTACCCACTGTCACCGATGCTAACTGCACTTCATTCACATAAACACGGATCCACTTCGGTGAGGTCAGTGCCAATGACACCACCGGCTTTTGCGGTGAAGCAATATCACCCGGCTCAAGTAGACGGGCCCGTACCACACCGTCACTGGGCGCAACCAGTTGGGTACGCGCTAATTGTTCTTTTAATAAATCGGCTTGGGATTGCATCACCACCAACTGGGCTTGGGCTTGGGCGATGTCTTCTTTACGCGGGCCTTCTTGCACCAAAGACGCATTGGCTTTCGCTTTATCCAACGACGCTAATGCCATGGTTAGGTTATCTCTTGCTTCATCGATATCCTGTGCGCTTACCCCTTGTCCTTGGGTTTTGTTTTCCACTGATAGCAGCCTATTTAGCCGCGCCCGGGCAATTTTCACCGTGGCTTGTTGTTGACTGACTTCAGCCTTTGCCTGCGCGACTTCCTGGGATCTGGCTCCCGCCTTGAGTTTATCAACCAACGCTTGTTGCGCTGCAATCTGGGCCTGACTTTGCTGCAATTGAAGGGCGTAAATAGTGTTATCCAAGGAGGCAATCACCTGTCCGGCTTTAACCTGATCACCCTCTTCAACCTCTAACGATTCGATGCGATCCGATTGGGTAAACGCCAATGAAACCTGTCGAATATCCACATTCCCATATAGGGTAATATCTGACGCCCCTTCATCCTGCTTGTAAAACCCATAGAAACCTACAGCAACAACAATTAACCCAACAAGCAGAATGCTAACTTTTTTACCCATTGCTATTACGCCCTATGAAGATCGATTCACTTGCAACAATATTAAATTCAAATTTGAATTTCAACTAAACTCTCGGTAAAGTCCGTTTAAATGTATATCAGTGACATTTGAAACGTGAATACCAGAAAAAGCCGTGCAGACGGCGAAGAAACCAAACAAAGAATACTGGCTACTGCGGGGGAGTTGTTCGCCCAACGTGGCTTTCATAATACCTCGGCGAAAGATATTTGCGAGTTAGCCAAGGTCAATACGGCGGCGATTAATTACCATTTTAATGGTAAAGACGGTTTATACGAACAGGTTGTTTCTGCGGCAATAGAACATTTTTTGCATTGGGACTTTATCAACGGTCTGCAAAACAGCAAGGTGGATAACGAAGCAAAACTCGATGCCCTTATCCGTCATATTATTGCGAATATCATGGAATACCGTACCTGGCATGGCAAAGTATGGGCGAGAGAAATTGTTTCTCCCTCTCCGCATATGGAAAAGGTGCTAATGAAAGAAGCCCACTCCCGTGTACGGATCATCACCCAAGTTATCACCGGCGCCTGCCAAAAGCAATACGATCCTAGCGACATTAAGGCCACCTATAGCCTGTTCACCCTGATGGCTCCCTGTTTAATGCTGATGATCATCAATCCTGACTTACCCACGCCTTTGCAGCCGCTTTTTTCGCGCCCAGAAGAGGAACTTGTGGATTATTTAAAAACCCTTATCCACCGCATGTATGACTAATCCCTAATCCAGCAATATGTGTTAGGTGGGTTATAAGTTCGCCAACTGTACACTAACCGCACCGAGCACAAGGGCATTGATCCGATTAAACCAGCGCCAGAATACTGGGCGCTGCATATGGGCAGCAAAATATGCAGTCAGGGAACTTAAGCCCACAAACCACAGCACGGACGCGGTGATAGCCCCTGCAACAAACCACCATTTATTTTCTTGCCATTGGCTGGCTAAATTGCCCATCAACAGCAGCGTATCCAGATAAAAATGGGGGTTTAGCCAAGTCACCGCTAACGCCGTAAGCACCGCCCGTTTAAACGATACAGGCTTGTTCGCCATGGCTAGGATCATGGCATCGTCTTTCATCGATGCCCGTAATTTATTGTACGCAAACCAGACAAGAAAAAGTACACCGGCCCATTTGGTAACCGAGATAAGCAGTGGATATTGCTGCAAAAGCAAGCCAAATCCCAGGGCCCCTAAACTGATGGATATGGCATCGCTTAGAATAAACAGCACAACAAACAACCACACCCACTGCCGTTTAAGGGATTGTTCAATAAGAAAGCTGTTTTGCGCCCCAATGGCGATAATCAACGTCCCTCCCATTATCAAACCACTCAGCATTGCGGAAACCATATTTTTACCTTTTCAGTATGTCTATTTTCAATTCTACGTTGATTTTATAGGCAAACACAGATTTAATTAAATTAATCAAATTTATATATCATTAATTAATTTAATAATTATAGGCGCAACAATGTTGGATTATGCCGCGTTACACTGTTTTAGCGAGGTACTGCGATTTGGGGGGTTCGACAAAGGAGCCCAAGCGTTAAATCTAACCCAATCGGCGGTGTCACAGAAAATAAAGCGTTTGGAACAACAGGTAGGCGGGCCAGTTTTGATTCGAACTAAACCGGTCACTGCCACGCCCCTCGGGCGACAGCTACTTACTCATTACCAAAAAGTCAGCGTTTTAGAAGAATCTCTCAGTGCCGTAACCGGTTTAGACACCACGGCGGCCCCCTTATCCGTGGCCATCAATAATGATGTGCTGGCAACCTGGTTTGCCACTGTGATGAACCGATTCGCCGCCCAACGCCCCAACCCTGTTCACGTGTATAACGCAGATCAAACCCAAACCCGACAGCTTCTTCAACAAGGTGAGGTCATGGCCTGCATCAGTCAAATTGGCACGCCGGTAACCGGTGGTCAGTCGATGTTATTGGGTAACATGAACTATCAGCTGTACGCATCGCCTGCGTATATTAATCGGTATCTTGGCGAACACTACACTGCGGAAGATGTTATGGCTGCGCCTGGCTTATTGTACGACGAGTATGATGTTGTTTTATTAGGAGATTATCAGCAATCCTGTTTAAATATGTCGCCTCGCCTCACCACCTGTCATTGGTACCCTTCATCCCACGGATTCGTCAACATGGCGGCAGAAGGGGTTGCGTGGGCGCTGCTTCCGACACTGCAAATAGCTCAGGAAGTGGCGAAGGGACAATTAATTTCATTGTTCCCAACCAAATATTTGGCAGTTCCTTTGTTTTGGCATTGGATCTCACTGGAGTCTGAGGCAATGGCCTCATTGAGCAAAGCGGTAAAAGAAGTGGCGAAAGAGGTGTTAACGCTACAGCAATAAAACCGTAGCGTTAACCACATTTAAGAATGATTAATCGAAGGTCACCACAATGTATTTCACATGACCGTCAACGGACTGGGGTAAGAAAAATACGCCACCGGCAGTAAAATACTGCACGTTATTAATAGTAACAGGCTGTGCATCTTTCGGTAATTCTGAATAAAAATGACCCGCTTCGTATGTTTCATTTGTGGTACTTTTTATTTTAGGTTGTTCAACCACCACGTAACCGTCATCAGTACGGGAGTAATACACACCCTCTACGACATAATACACATTACCATCAATAACAATGGTATCAGCGCGAGGCGGTAGTGCAGGAACCATCAACCCAAGGGGAGGCTCTACGACACGAAAACCATCATCGATGTAACGGTAATACACCCCATTATGATAACGGTATAATTTTCCATGATAGTGAATTTTTCTTGCTTCATCCGGCACGCGAGCTATTTTATGTCCGGGCTTGTACCGCGGTGCGGTAAGAGCGCCTGCAACAAGCGCTCCTATCCCCACACCGAGTACCAGCGCATCTGCACCACCGCCGCCATGGCCAGCCACACGGAAACGTCCGGGCCCATGACCTCCACCAGGGAAAACAGCACATCCGCTTAACATTGACACTACAAGTAAAAAAGTTACAAGCCTACGAAGTCTCATGTTGCGTTCCTTAATACAAATAGAAAAATTAAAGAGCCAAATACCGTTAATTGACTCCCGTACAGTTAGAACACGAGAAGTTCCAAAAAATCGTCAAGAAGATAAAAATCTACGTATAGATTTGGTAAAACAAAATCAACGATGGCACTTTTGTTTGGTAAAGACTATTTGTAAAGACTTACAAACCTTTACTCGTTGAAAGATTGAGTTGTGTAAAAGTGAAAATATAATGTTTTCATTATTTTAAAATGGCTTAATACGTTTCCCATGATTCAATTTTCACTTTCAAAGCTTCGCGGTGCAACCCTTGCGGCGTGTCTGATTAGCGCCCCCATGGCTTATGCCCATCATGGTGTAAATGGGCAATTTGATATGTCTAAAAGCATTGAGATTACTGGTGTTATTACCAAAATAAAACTAGTAAATCCCCACTCTTATGTTTATTTCGACATCCAAAATGCCGATGGCAAAAAAGAGAGCTGGCGATGTGAACTCGGTAGCGGAAGTGCACTACGTCGCGCCGGATGGAAAAGCCGTACCTTTGCCAAAGGAAAAGAAATTACCATTGTAGGGGCGCCCGGTCGTAATGGAAAATTAGAATGTCATGCCAACAAGATCGTTTTCGATGATGGTATGGTACTTACCCGTAGCTCGGTACTCGATGATGACGGTAAGGTACTTGTCCATGCAAGACAAACTATGCTAGACGATGGTGTACTGAACCTAGATGGTAGCTGGGTTGCAGATCGACCTAAACGTCCAGGTCCCCC
>NZ_JBAHZB010000066.1:8343-19019 GCF_036697315.1 Alteromonas sp. 14N.309.X.WAT.G.H12 | reverse complement strand
GTTAGGGGGTATTGGCTTTATTGTCATGGCTATGATCCTGGGTGGGGATCTGAGCATGTTCTTGGATGTGCCTTCTATACTCATTGTTTTCTGTGGTTCGTTATTTGTTGTGATGTCCCAGTTTACCTTGGGGCAGTTTTTCGGTGCTGGGAAAGTGGTTGGCAAGGCTTTCATGTTCAAAATTGATTCGCCTGACGCACTTATCGAGAAAATTGTTGAGATGGCAGACGCGGCCCGTAAAGGGGGGTTTCTTGCTCTTGAAGAAGCGGAAATCGGAAATCCATTTATGCAAAAGGGCGTGGACATGCTTGTGGATGGCCATGATATTGAAGTGGTCAGGGAAACCCTGAACAAAGACATCATGATGACCACCGAAAGGCATGAATTTGGTGCTTCTATTTTTAAAGGCTTAGGTGATATCGCCCCTGCCATGGGAATGATAGGTACCCTCATCGGATTGGTGGCGATGCTTTCGAATATGGATGATCCCAAAGCCATTGGGCCAGCCATGGCGGTGGCACTTTTGACGACCTTATACGGTGCCTTTCTAGCCAATGTGATTTGCTTACCTATTGCGGCTAAACTCACAAATCGCAAAGAAGAAGAAAAGCTGAACCAAGCACTGGTGTTAGATGGTATTGTAGGTATTGCAGATGGGCAAAACCCAAAAGTGATAGAAGGTATTTTGAAAAATTATCTCGCGGCCAGTAAGCGTGGCGGTGCAGAAGAGGAGTAGCCGGCCATGTCAGATCAGCAGTGCCCTAAATGTCCACCGGAAGGTTTGCCTGCATGGATGGGCACCTTCGCCGATCTGATGTCATTATTAATGTGCTTTTTCGTTTTGCTATTGGCGTTTTCAGAAATGGATGTGCTGAAGTTTAAACAAATTGCCGGCTCAATGAAGTTTGCTTTTGGTGTGCAAAATAAAATAGAAGTAAAAGACATTCCTAAAGGCACCAGCGTGATTGCCATGGAATTTAGACCGGGACGTCCAGAACCGACGCCCATTGAAACCATTCAGCAACAAACCATAGACATGACCCAGCAAATGTTGAAGTTCCAAGCCGGTGATGAAGATTCATCCGGTGGCCGTCAGAAACAACGGGGCTCACAGCGTGGCGGTCAGGCGCAGCAAACGGCATCAGATTCTGCCGCATCGGCAGCCCAAAGCGCAGATAAAGATAACATCAATGACATGATGAAAAAGGTCGCCGAGCAACTGCAAAAAGAAATCGCCGATGGCTCGCTAGAAATGGAATCACTGGGTCAGCAGCTTACCATTCGTATCCGAGAAAATGGGTCGTTTTCGGCAGGTTCAGCCTTTCTACAACCCCAATTTAAACCGGTACTGAGAAAAGTAGGTACCTTACTGGCAGATATGCCCGGTGAAATTCAAATTTCGGGGCACAGTGATGGGCAGCACATTGCTAATGAATTGTATCGCTCGAATTGGGATTTGTCTGCCCAGCGCGCGGTTGCCGTCGCCGAAGAGATCCGCAAAGCCCCCGGCTTTGATGAACAGCGTATGTCGGTGGTGGGGTTAGCAGATACCCATCCTTTGGTAGAAAAACCTACCAATGCCGCAGAACGGGCCCGCAACCGTCGAGTGGAAATTACCATAAACCAAGGTAAGCCCTTGGAATCCAACCCTATCTCAATACTCGAAGACGACAACTAGCTCGTTAAAGCCTTAACGCTTCCTCGGGTAAGTTTGGCGCGATAATGGGGTTTAGCCAGCACAAGCTGTACCGTGGATATGGTTCTTTCAAGAAAGCCGCCTTCACAATAGCGAAGGTAGTAGGACCACATGCGTGCAAAATGTTCATCGTATCCATCCTGCAACAAGGCTTCTTTGGCACTGACAAAAGCCTTGTGCCAGTCATCTAAGGTTTTCGCATAGTCGAGGCCAATATCCTGCAGATCTCGAATAGACATATCACTAAAGCGTTTCAAGTAATCGTTAATAACGTATTGTGACGGCAAAAAACCACCGGGAAAGATGTATTTTTGAATAAAATCAACACTACGGCTGTAACTGTCAAATCGCCGATCATCAATAACGATGGACTGGAGCAACATCAGGCCGTCGGGTTTAAGTAGTGATGCGCAAGAGCCGAAGAAGTGGCCAAGATAGCGTTTGCCCACAGCTTCAATCATTTCAATGGAAACCAGTTTATCGAATTGACCTGATAAGGCGCGGTAATCTTGTTTTAACAGGGTGATTTGTGCTGACAACTGCTCTTTTTCTATCCACGCTTTTGCATAGGCATATTGTTCTTCAGAAATGGTGGTGGTAGTGACCTTGCAGCCGTAATGACGGGCGGCATAAATGGCCATTCCTCCCCAGCCAGTGCCAATTTCTAGCAAGTGATCTGAGGAGGTTAACTGTAATTTGTCACAGATAACCTGAAGCTTGTAGGTTTGTGCATCTGACAGTGAGGCGTTGGGATCCGGATAGATTGCCGCAGAATACATCATGCTTTGATCAAGGAACTGGGTATACAGTTTGTTGCCTAAATCATAGTGGGCCTCAATATTTTTCTTTGCCTGAGCTTGGGTATTTCTGCGCATAAAATGCTGTATTTTTTGAAACGGTAGAAGGAGGTATTTGTAACGTTGTTCCCATTTATCCAGCATGGGCAGGTTGCGGGCAAAAATACGGATCACCGACGTTAAATCCGGTGTTGTCCATAACCCTTCGGCATAAGTTTCACCAGCTGCCACACTGCCGCCAAACAAGAGTTTTCGATATGCTATAGGTTGTAAAATGGTAATGGTGGCATGTAGATCCTGAGCTTTGTTGCCAAAGTCGCCAATGGTTTCGCCATTTTCGACAATTGTCATATGTCCTTCGGGTAAAATGGACATCACTTTTAAAAAGGCTGATCTACAGCTGCGATCTAAAGCGTCTAGCGCAGGTGTTGAGATAAAGGTTGTGTTGCTTTGTGGCATGCAGTGTGTTCCTGACTTAAGGGTGGCCGTAGAAAGGCGTGCGTTTCAAGAATAACTTCAATGCCTGCCAATATATCCCGACCATTGTTTTTAGGGTCATGCTAGGTATACGACGCAAAGCGATCCCCAGATTTTTATTGTTCAAAGAAATTCTCTTCATGCTTAACCCGGCAGTAAAATCTTTTTGTGTTTGATAGCACTGCATGGATAACGAAAAGGTGTCCGACGGCACGGAAATCTTCCATTTGTATAGCATGTCCATAGGATTAAATGGGGAAACATGGAATGCTTTTGGGGTATCGGCCTGAATAGCTAAATCCACCAGATAGTAGTGTTGTTCCTGCCACGGGGTATTACTCACCTCCGCCAACATGTGTGAAAATCCACCGGCAACATTTCGTAAGAAATAAAAGTTCACAGGACTAAAATACATCCCCAGCATTCTAAGTTGTCCGAGCATAAACACTTCACCGGTAAGGGGACTGCCGTGGAGCGAGGACATTTTATTGCGAATTGCGTCATCGAGAGGCTGTTGTTTATCACCGAAGTAATCGCTACGACGAAATTCTACCCAATTGCGGGAGTTATACGAAAAACGTTTGAGTGAACCGTCTAGCGCGTTAAGTTCGTTTAGCTTTATCCAGTAAAGGTAAATATTATACGCAAACTGGTGTTGCGTTGGTTGAAATCGCTGATGATAAACCTGCCCCTGATACAAGGCACTTTCAACATCACTCATAGACTTTCACCAAATCGGGCGCATACATCCAACGCGCTGCGTACCCCATCTTCATGAAATCCGTTGTACCAGTATGCGCCGCAAAAATGCAGGTTATCCACCCCGCAAATTTCACTACGCTGTTTTTGTGCAGCGACCATGGGTGCGCTGAACTGAGGATGGGCATATTGGTATTGACCGAGTATTTTCGTCGGATCAATGGCCTTGGTGTTATTTAGGGTAACGCAAAATGTGTGTGGAACCTGTTTTAAGCACTGAAGTATATTCATATTATATGAAACGGCCGTGGGCGCGTGTTGCTCATCGGCATTTTCTTTTAATCGATAGTTCCAGCTTGCCCAGGCCAATTTACGCTGAGGAAGTACGCTGGTATCCAGGTGAAGCACTACATCGTTGTTGGCATAGGGAATGGCACCAAGAATGCGTTTTTGTGCGTAGGTGGGGTGTTTGAGCAGGCTAAGGGCTTGATCGGAATGGCAAGCGAATATGACTTCGTCAAAGTATTGTGCACTGTGACCCTGGGCGATGACTTGCCAGCCTTGGGCTGTTCTTAGTACATCTTGTACCGGTGAATTTAAATGAATGTTTTGGGCAAAAGACTGGGTGAGAGGCGCAATATAACTTTTAGAGCCGCCTGTGAGGGTATACCACTGGGGGCGATGGGTAACGCTTAACAGCCCGTGGTTGTTAAAAAATTTTAGAAAAAATGCCAACGGAAATTGCTTGGTTTGTTCCAGACTGGCTGACCAGATAGCGGCGCACATGGGCAACAGGTAATAGTTGGTAAAATCGTCACCTAATCCCAAGGATTGGACATAAGACAACAAGGTCATTTGGTCATCTGTTTCCCGCAACTGAGCAGCCCGTAATTTACACGCTTTATTAAAGACGAGAATATCTTTTACCAAACGCCAAAAAGCCGGACGGATTAAATTGCGCCGTTGGGCAAACAGGGTGTTTAGGGTATTGCCGTTGTATTCCAACCCTGTTTTTTCGCTGCGTACCGAAAAGCTCATTTGTGTAGCTTGTTTTTGTACCCCTAGTTTATCCATCAATCGAATAAAGCGAGGGTAAGTCCACCCATTAAAAACGATAAATCCTGTGTCGATGGCATAGGCGTTGCCATCCACCGTTATTGTTTTTGTGGCAGTATGCCCGCCAATGTAATTGCTTGCTTCATACACAGTCACGTGGTGCTGTTTACTCAACAAATAGCCGCAGGTTAAACCAGAGATACCTGTTCCAATAATTGCAATGCGCTTCTGCATCCGTTCATCCCTATTGTTGTTGTCGCATCTTTTTTGACAACCACTGCTGAATGCCTGTAGGCAGGCCATGCAAAAAGCGCATGAGCCAACCGAATCCCACTGGGAAATACAAGTTTTGTTTTTTCTTTTCGATCCCCTTAAGCATAGCGATTGCTGCTTGTTTTGCAGAAATTTTCATGGGCATGGCAAAATCATTTTTTTGTGTAAGGGGGGTATCAATAAAGCCGGGAGAAACATGTTGCACATGGATATGACGGGGCGCCAGATCGACGCTTAGGCTTTGGGTAAAATAATGAACGGCGGCTTTACTGGCGCCATAAGCTTCTGAGCGGGTAAAGGGAAAAAGTCGGGCCATGCTATCGACAATCACTAATTGGTTGCCCGGGCGCAGATTAGGAAGCAGGGCTTCGACACTGTGAACCATGCCAAAGAAATTAATCTCAAAGACGCGGCGAAACAAGGCAGTGGTAAAATCGTCACTATCCACATATTCACAACTGCCAGCATTAAGTACTGCAATATCAAACTGCACCGAGGCCAAAGCGGTTCGGGTTTCTTCCAGTGAGGTTAAATCAAACTTTTTGGTCGTGATCTGCGGGGAAGTGGCTAATTCCTCAAGGACGCCTTCGTTGCGACCGCAGGCGATGATCTTATAGCCTTGGGTCGCGGCGTGCAAAGCAAGGGCTTTACCTATACCTGATGTGGCGCCTGTTATCAGTAGGGTTTTCATGGGTGCAGCCGGGCTTTTATTTTATGGATTACCCAGCCAAGCACGGGAATGTGCTCATAAACCATTTCCCCAAGATCATAGAAATCTCTGTGATAATAAATTTTCTCGTTTTTCACCTTCAAAATGCTAATACCTTGTAGATGGATGGGAGCCGATTTGTTTTTGAGGACCAAGTGCATTGTCCATGTGACGGTGTAATCAATGTCCTCATTAAGCGCGCTAGGTGCGATCATCGAAATATGGAAGGTGCAGTCTTTGGTGTTTTCCAGCAACGCTGCGAAGTAGGTTTTAACCGCGTTTAAGCCATGGTGATGAGAAATGGGATCAATAAATTCCACATCCTGTGTGTAGATACTCGTTAGTGCCTCGGCCGTGGTGACATCGAGGCTGGAATACAAAGCGCAAAACTTATCAATGAGGGTCATGGGCATGAGTGTGTAAAAACGACTTACCTGTATACCATTCTTACTCACTGTGAGATCAAAAACATAAAACCCGAAAAGAAAATTAACCACAATAGGCTGGCGATCCAAATAACTTTCGTCTCGTAATAACTATGAAATTAAGCACAACATTAGCGATTTATGGATACCGAACTGCTTCCGCTTTTTCCCCTATCCGCGCACCTTTTACCTCAAGGCAGAATGGCCCTGCGCATCTTTGAGCCGCGCTACATGCGGATGGTAAAGGAGGCCTGTGCTGATAATGGAAAATTTGTCATGTGTATGCTTAATGCCCAGGGCGATAAAACAAGCCATGAACATATCTATCCTATTGGCACGGTTGCGGAGGTTATCGACTTTGATTTACTGCAAGATGGGTTGCTTGGCATAAAGGTTGCTGGACAGTACTGTGTTGAGGTCGACAAAATCTTCGCTGAAGCAGATGGTTTGCGCATGGGTCAATGTACGCCAAAGCCGCCGTGGACGTGTGAGATAACGCCTCAAGAGATTTCACCTATGGACGAACGGTTACAAGATATATTTGCGTGTTACGACGAATTGGCTACGCTTTATGATAAACCAGAGTTTGACAACCCGCTTTGGGTGTTGCAACGGTGGTTAGAGTTATTGCCGATTGGCGCAAAACAGAAACAGTATTTTCTCGAACAACAAGATTGCAGGAAGTTATTTGATTACGTCTCTGCACTTGTTCAGTAGACACCGTGTAAAAATTACAGGGTGTAGTAGGACAAAATTACGCTTCTGCCATCTTCATAAACCTGACGTCTGTAGCAACTGTTAACCCGATAGGATATGGACAAATACTTATGTTAGTTGGAATTCCCGTGGAACAAAGTAACAGCGCAGTCAAACCTAAAGAATGTGCAGCTGAAATGTCAGACTATATCGTTAAAGTTGCTGAAACCAGATGTAAACGCTCCTTTGCAAGGGTGTTTGGCTATTTTGCTCCTCGATTGCGTTCCTATGCACTCAAACAGATGGGGAATGAAGCCCTAGCGATGGAATTGGTTCAAGACACCATGTCAAACGTATGGCAAAAAGCTCACCTTTTCAATTCCGCTAAGGGAAGTCCTTCTACCTGGATTTTTACCATCGCCCGTAACATCCGCTTCGATATGCTAAGAAAGTTGCAAAACCGCAAGGAAGACATTTGTTCCGATGATTTCTGGCCTATTTTATGTGAGCAAACCGCAGACGCAAATGATAAGCCGTTGGACGAACAGATCACGCTGGAACAAATCGGCTTCATGTTCGAAGATTTACCCATGAAACAAAAAGCCGTAATTGAAGCGATTTATGTAGACGGTAAATCCCAGCAAGAAGTGGCTGACGAACTCAGTATTCCCCTCGGTACGGTTAAGTCACGTACGCGACTCGCATTGCAAAGACTCAAAGGTATGCTGCACGACCATGGCTAGGTTCCATCCAGAGCCCGAGCGCCTTTTGCAGTATGCAGAAGGTTCTTTGGGGCTTTTGGAATCTTTGATTATCGCTGCACATTGCGATATGTGTTCACGATGTCGGCAAATTGTCGAGCAACATACCCGTATTTTGTCGGCCAAAGTTTTTGACTTTCCACTGGGCGAACGCAGTAAGACGACGCAACTTGATCAGATGCTCAATACCATCACACAACTTCCGTTGGTAAAAGGCAACATGCCTTCGCGGGCGACCCAGGAGTATGTTGAGCTTGATGGAAAAACCTTTCCCTTACCGACAACATTGCAACGGGTGTTGCGTAAAACAGGGGGCTGGTCTGGCTTGGTGGGTAAACTCTGGCAGGCGAGGGTAGATATTGACACTCCAGGCTTAGCTTCTTTTATTTATATGGGGCAGGGAGGCCGTGTACCAGAACATACCCATTGTGGCACAGAGTATACATTGGTGCTCGACGGTGAGTATTGTGATGAACTAAACCATTACCGAACAGGTGACTTTGTTACCATGGGTCATGAGCAACTTCATACACCTTATTCTGAGGCCCGTTCCGGATGTCTTGTTTTTAGTGTGCTAGATCAACCTCTGCAATTTACCTCAGGTCTTGCGCGCCTGCTAAATCCATTTAGCCATTTATTTTTTCGATAAAAAAAGCACCATTTGGTGCTTTCTTTTCATGCCTGAAAAATGAGTTCAGCCGATAAACTCGCTGTCAGGGTAGTTAAGACGCAGCGTCTTGATGGCATTTTCTTTTAATTCATCAAGGCCTAAGTGGTCATAGGCGGCTACCATAATTTCCAATGCCGGTTGAATTTGGTCTGAATCTGGGAAATGCTCGATGACATAACGTCCACGATTAGCCGCTGCGACGTATGCTTCTCGGCGCATATAGAAACGGGCAATGGCAATTTCGTACTTGGCTAACCGACTTTTAATAAACAACATACGTTTTTTAGCGTCGGCAGCATATTTGCTGTTTGGGTATTGCTGGATAAGACGTCTGAAATCTTCAAAGGCCTCCCGGGATTTCGATGGATCCCGATCGGAGCGATCAATACGCATCAAATCTTGAAACATGTTGGCATCCGATTCCATGTTGGTGAGTCCCCGCATGTAGTAGGCATAATCAACATCTGCATGATTCGGATTTAAACGAATAAAACGATCGATGGTGGCCAATGTTTCATCGATTTTACCGGATTTATAATAGCTGTAAATCAGGTCGAGTTGCACCTGATTAGAGAGGGGGCCAAAGGGATAACGTGAATCCAGTTCACTTAATGTGGTGGCCGCGGCGCCAAAATTACCGTTACGCATGTTGCGTTGGGCATTCTCATACATCTGCTGTGCGCCCATATTAGCCAGAGCCGCGCGTTGTTCAGAATCGTCAGACGAGCTGCAACCTGTTACGCTGACCATGACACCAAAAACTAAGGGCATCACTAATCGAATTGATTTCATATCTGTTGTCTATTCCTGCTTAACCGACTGATACATTAAACTGCATTTTGTGTAACGGTATTCTAGCGCACTCAATCACGCAAACTCTACATAAAAACCCGAAAGTTTCCGTTTAACTGGTGTAAAGGTTGGTATAATGCGCTTTTTGTAACAGCGAAAGAGTTTTATGACCCAGTCTGAGAATACCGTCGTATTAGAGGCAAACGCTGAGTCACACCATTTTGGTAAGCGTTTAGATCAAGTTTTAGCCGATTTGTTCCCTGAATATTCCCGTTCCAAGTTAAAAAATTGGATTTTAGAGGGAAGCGTCTATGTCGATAATGAAATATTGACCACGCCCAGACATAAAGTGATGGGGGGGGAAACTATTATTGTTCGGGCCACAATGGAGGTGCAAACCACCAGTGAACCTCAACCCATGCCATTGGATATCGTCTATGAAGATGACGATATTTTAGTTATCAATAAACCCACGGATATGGTGGTTCACCCTGGCGCGGGCAATCATGACGGCACACTACTGAACGCTTTACTGGCCCATGTGCCCGGTATTGACGTTGTGCCGCGAGCCGGTATTGTTCATCGTCTGGACAAAGACACCACCGGATTGATGGTGGTGGCGAAAACCGTTCCAGCACAGACGCACCTTGTTGAACAATTACAAGAACGGGTAATGAGCCGAGAATATGAAGCCTTAGCTTACGGCACCATGGTGGCTGGCGGCATTGTGGATGCCCCCATTGGGCGGCATGCAACTAAGCGTACACTAATGGCCGTGCGGGAGTTTGGTAAGCCTGCGGTGACCCATTACAGAGTGATGGAAAAGTTTAGAGCCCATACCCACCTTCGGTTAAAACTGGAAACCGGACGTACCCACCAAATTCGTGTTCATATGGCCCACGTTAAACATCCTTTGGTCGGCGATCCAGTTTATGGCGGACGCCCTCGTTTACCTAAAGGCGCCACAGAGGAGTGTGTACACATGCTGCGCTCATTTCCTCGCCAAGCACTCCATGCGGCACAATTGTCCTTGTTTCATCCAGTGACAGGTGAATGGATGACATGGCGGGCACCACTACCACAAGACATGGTTTCCTTGCTTGCGTGTGTGCGGGAAGATACCCAAATTAACGGTATGAATGATATCTGATCATGGATGTCATAACGCCACGCTGGTCCATACCCGACAATGTATTTGCTTATAGCACCACCCGTGCAGGCGGTCATAGTCGCGGGCCTTATGCCTCTTTAAATGTGGGCAAGCATGTGGGCGATTGCGAAAAGATCGTAGACGCGAATCGTCGTATGTTGCCACATCACGACAAACTGATTTGGCTCAATCAGGTGCACTCCGATAAATGTGTCACCTTGCCAACGCATTGTATCGATGCCGATGCAGCCATTAGCCGGGATCATCGGTTTGCCTGTGCCATTATGACAGCAGACTGCGTTCCCATCTTGCTTGCCAATGAGCAGGGCAATGAAGTGGCCGCCATCCACGCAGGCTGGCAAGGTTTGGTAAAAGGCATTATTGGCCGTACATTAGAAAAGCTTGTTTCCACACCAGAGCAAGTACATGGGTGGATTGGGCCCGCCATTAGCCAAGGCTGTTATGAAGTCTCGCC
>NZ_JBAHZB010000066.1:0-8333 GCF_036697315.1 Alteromonas sp. 14N.309.X.WAT.G.H12 | reverse complement strand
GTCGGTAAGCGAGCAATTTTCTGCTTGGCCTTGGGCGATAAAATCGAGTGCCCAAGCGGGTAAATTTATGCTTGATTTACCCGCTGTTGCTAAAGCCCAGTTGTTACAGGGTGGCGTGAAAAACGTGACCTTGTCGGGTTTGTGTACCTTCTCCGATCCCCAACGATTTTTTTCCCATCGGCGTAGTAGCCAACAGAGCCAATTCCACTGTGGTAGACAGGTGAGCGTCATTGGATTGAAATCTTAGTTCGCTTTTTAGACAGTGAATTAACTTGATTATGATCAATAAAATAGAACGACAATCCATCATTTAGCTTGAATAGCGGCGTTTTAGGACCCATAAAAGCAGACATAGTAAGCATCGTGTTAGTAGGGGATTATTCATGCGGTTAGATAGATTTACCAGTAAATTTCAGTTAGCAATTTCCGACGCACAGTCACTGGCACTGGGGCGAGATCATCAGTTTATTGAACCCGTACACCTTATGACCGCCATGCTCAATCAGCAAGGCGGCTCGGTACGTCCATTGCTGGATCAGGCGCAAGTCAATGTGAATGCGTTGCGCTCAGCATTGGCCGAAGCCATCGATCGTCTTCCTCGGGTAGAAGGAATAGGCGGCGATGTTCAGCTGAGTAAAGATAGCGGTATCCTATTAAATCTATGCGATAAAATTGCCCAGCAACGCAAAGATGACTACATCACCTCGGAAATGTTTGTGCTGGCGGCACTAGAAGATAAGGGTAAACTTGGCGATATTCTCAGAAGCCTAAAAGTAAGCAAAGAGGATGTCGAAAGTGCCATCGACAAGATGCGTGGCGGACAAAAAGTTACCGATCCGAATGCCGAAGACGTAAGGCAAGCGTTAGAAAAATTCACCACCGATCTCACCGAGCGCGCCGAGCAGGGGAAACTGGATCCGGTTATCGGGCGGGATGAAGAAATTCGCCGTACGGTTCAGGTGCTGCAAAGACGTACCAAAAACAACCCGGTACTTATCGGTGAACCCGGTGTGGGTAAAACCGCCATTGTTGAGGGGCTTGCTCAACGGATTATCAACGGTGAAGTGCCCGAAGGGCTGAAAGATAAGCGTGTGCTATCGCTGGATATGGGCGCGCTGGTGGCTGGGGCCAAATACCGGGGTGAGTTTGAAGAGCGCCTTAAAGCGGTTTTAAATGAATTATCCAAAGAAGAGGGCAGAGTCATCCTCTTTATCGATGAGTTGCATACCATGGTGGGGGCCGGTAAATCTGACGGCGCCATGGATGCGGGGAATATGCTAAAACCGGCGCTTGCTCGTGGCGAATTGCATTGCGTTGGGGCGACGACCCTTGATGAGTACCGTCAGTATATTGAAAAAGACGCGGCGTTGGAACGTCGTTTCCAAAAAGTGCTGGTGGACGAGCCAAGTGTCGAAGACACCATTGCCATTTTGCGTGGTTTGAAAGAGCGCTATGAGCTGCACCATTCTGTGGATATAACCGATCCGGCCATAGTTGCGGCGGCAACCTTGTCCCATCGCTATATCAGTGATCGCCAGTTGCCAGACAAAGCCATCGATCTGATCGATGAAGCGGCCTCGAGTATTCGTATGCAAATAGACTCCAAACCGGAGGATATGGATCGTCTCGAGCGACGGATCATCCAGTTAAAGCTCGAAGAACAGGCATTGGCAAAAGAAACGGATGATGCCAGTCATAAACGTCTTGAAATGATAGAACTGGAGCGGGAGCAAGCCGAAAACAAATTATCGGGTCTGGATAAAATTTGGCGTGAAGAAAAAGATGCCATGCAAGGTACTCAGTCAATTAAGTCTGAATTGGAGCAGGCTAAGCTGGATCTTGAAATTGCCCGTCGGGCGTCGGATTTAAATCGGATGTCAGAATTACAATATGGCCGAATTCCTGAGCTGGAAATGAAGCTAGAAAAAGCCGCTGAGAACGAAACTCGGGAAACCTTGTTGCTGAAAAACAAAGTTACAGACAACGAAATTGCTGAAGTCTTGTCTCGTTGGACCGGGATCCCTGTTGCTAGAATGCTGGAAGGTGAGAAAGACAAACTGCTGCGTATGGAAGAAGCGTTGCATAAGCGGGTGGTGGGACAAACCGAAGCGGTACACGCGGTGTCGAATGCAATTCGACGTTCTCGGGCAGGACTTTCCGATCCGAACAAACCCATTGGTTCATTTTTATTTCTTGGACCTACCGGTGTGGGTAAAACCGAGCTGTCTAAGGCACTAGCTGGTTTTCTGTTTGATACCGAAGGTGCGTTGGTTCGCATTGATATGTCCGAATTTATGGAAAAACACTCAGTGTCACGACTGGTTGGGGCGCCTCCCGGTTATGTGGGCTATGAAGAAGGCGGCTATTTAACTGAAGCGGTTCGCAGAAAGCCCTATTCTGTTATTTTGTTAGATGAAGTGGAAAAGGCACATCCTGATGTGTTTAACATCTTGCTGCAAGTACTGGATGATGGACGTTTGACCGATGGTCAGGGCCGTACCGTGGACTTTAAAAATACCGTTGTGATCATGACGTCAAATTTAGGATCCGATGTGATTCAAGATACCCATGATGATAGCCAGTACGAGGAGATGAAAGCGCGGGTTATGACCGTTGTAGGTCAGCACTTCCGCCCTGAGTTTATTAACCGTGTTGATGACATAGTGGTATTCCATCCGCTGGGTAGAGAGCAGATCAAGGCCATTGCCAAAATACAGCTTGCTTCTCTACGGCAACGTTTAATCGAGAAAGGGTACAAGCTGGAGTTATCTGGAGCGGCCTTGGACAAACTGGCTGATGCTGGGTTTGATCCAATTTTTGGGGCCCGCCCACTGAAAAGAGCGATTCAAACGCAGGTGGAAAATCCGCTGGCACAGCAACTCCTTTCTGGAGCGTTGTTGCCTGAGTCTACAGTACGTATTGATGTTAAGGATGATAAATTTATCGTTGTTTAAATACGTCTAGATATAAATAAAAAATGGCTGCCTCATCGCAGCCATTTTTTTATTAAAACGATGAGAGGATCTTTTCGGCTTGGGCTTTACCCATAAAATCTTCTTCACTGTTGGCCGCTATTTCAAGATGCTCTTTGGCTTCCGTTTTCTGGCCCATTTTTGCAAGGGTAAAGCCTAAATGGAATCGTAATTTCGGGTTGGTGGCTTGTCGGCTGAATGCCCGTCTTAACATTTCTAAGCTTTCCTGATATTTCCCTTCCTGGGCAAGTACCCAGCCATAAGTGTCCAGTATTTCAGGATCGTAGGCATTGAGTTTATACGCCTCGGCTATCCATTGAGCCGCTTGCATGGTATCCGTTTGGGCGGCCATTTCGGCCAATCGGTTTAACACTTT
This sequence comes from Alteromonas sp. 14N.309.X.WAT.G.H12, assembly GCF_036697315.1. Classification (NCBI taxonomy): domain Bacteria; kingdom Pseudomonadati; phylum Pseudomonadota; class Gammaproteobacteria; order Alteromonadales; family Alteromonadaceae; genus Alteromonas; species Alteromonas sp. 14N.309.X.WAT.G.H12. The sequence goes on along the minus strand of NZ_JBAHZB010000066.1, from coordinate 4,985 downwards.
CGATTTGTTCAAAACGTGAGGGTGGTCCGCAAGCTGTATATAAACAGGGATCGCTTTATCAAAGTACCCTTTGTAATAAAAATACTGAGCAAGGAGGTTTGCCGGCAGTAGGTATTCTGGCTCTTCTTTCATTAATCGTCTGGCGATAGCAATGAAACCACTGGGATTATTGTCTCTGTTTGCCATTTTATAGGCCGCGAGTAGGGGCTGGGCAAATTTAGAGGAAAGGCTTAAAGAACGGGAATAGGCCTGGGTTGCCTTCGTGTAATTGGCTTTTTTTTCTGCTAATAAACCCGCAACATACCAAAAATTCGGATTGTCTTGATTTTTTTCTATGCGAGAGCCGATAGTCTGTGCCGCTTCGGTGACGCGACCAAGGGCGATTTGTAATTTAGCGGTATGTAACACCAGATCATTGTCGTAGGGCGAAAGTGCCCGTGCTTTCACTAAGTTGGTTAAGGCTTCTTCCGGTCGACCTAGTCTGACAAGAACATTGGCGTACCGCTCCAGCATTTTAGGGCTATCCTGGATACTGTCCTTCACTAACACTAGGGCTTTGTCGGCCTCCAAATAGCGCTCTAACGAGACAAGAATATCGGCTTTTTGTAGCAGGTATGCTGGATTGTCAAAATCTTCTTTGAGGAGTTTGTCGAGCTGATAGAGCGCGTCTGGTAAGTCACCTCTACGGGCACTGATTTGCACCAGTTTTACCCGCGCTTCTTGACTTTCCGGGTTCAGAGCCAAGACGTTTTTATAGATTTTTGTCGCCGTGTCAACGTCGCCTAAAATGATCAGGTTTTGCGCTTTGAGTAATTGAGATGGCACATGTCTTGGTACCTTAGCGAGTAATTCATCAAGGCGTGCATTAGCGCCTTCAATATCGCCGGTTTTAGCGTCAACAGAGGCCAGGTTAAATCGCGCTGCAAAACTGTCTTTATTCAGGGATAGGGCTTTGGTGAGCATTTGTCGGGCGAGGGTGAACTCTCTTTGCTGGATAAACAAGGAGGCTTTTAAATTGTATACGTCAGATTTTTGCGGAAATATCTCGATCAGTCGATCCACGGCTTTATGGGCATCATCAAAATCGCGGTAACGCATTTTCATTGATGCATAAGTAAATAGGAACGTTGGATTCAACTGCTGTAAATTATAAAGGGCGTCTAACATACTGAGAGCCTGCTTTTCCTGGCCCCGTATGGTCATCAACTTAATTTTGAACAGCTGTAAGTGTAACGAGTTGGGATAGCGGGCTTCTAACGTGCGGATCAGATTATTGGCCCGAAAACTCCTATTTTGGTCAATGAGCAAGTCGCCCAGTAATAATGCTGCATTGAGATCTTGCATCAACACCGATTGTTTTTGTTCCAGCAAGGATAATGCGAGTTTTGGGCGCTGGGTTGATATATAGGCTTTGGCCAGAAGTTTTATGGCTTGTAAATCTTCAGGATTTTTTGTCAGATAGCGTTCAAAATCGCCTACGGCTTTTTCTATATTGCCATTAAAATAGGCGGTTAACCCACTGATATAGATAAGTAATGGTTGTGATTCCACCACGTCAGGGGACAATTCAGACAAAGTATTACCGAGCTTTTGGATCTCTGCGGTATTGGTAGTAACGGTTTCTTCTTGGGTCATTAACCAATTATTTAGCAATATTGCGAGGGGGTCGTCCGGCGTACGGGACATGATTTCATCGATATACACCCGGGCGCTGGCGAAGTCCTCGCGGGCGATGTAAAGGTTGACTAAGTTCCGTAAGGCGATGGGATCATCGCTGTTAAGTGCCAACGCCTGTTTAAAATGTACTATGGCGGTATCGACATCGCCTTTTCGATAGGACAATTGGGCAATTAAACGCCATAAGGTAGCGCTGTTTTCGTTGATGACTTTTGATTGATTTAATAATTCTTCAGCACTGTCCAGATCATTGTTGCGCATTGCAATAGCGGCTAACCCGGTGAAAGCGTCATCTCGATCAAAGGGCAGGGTTAACATTTGCTCGTAGGCTTCTTTCGCGCAGGTTTCATTTTCTAATTTGTTACAGGCCGTGGCCCGAATTTGCAGCCATGCTGATTTTTGTTTGGAACTTAGGCGATTGTAGTCGGTAAAATCTAGCACATCATGATAGTGATTCATAAATAGCCAAGAGGTACCTAGAGGTACGGCGACAAGGTTTATGTCCGCGCCCATTTCAATGGATTCTCTAAATTCGAGTTCAGCCGCTCTTACGTAGCCATTTTGAAGCAAAAGGCGTCCCATCAATATTTTGGCTGTCAGATTATTGGGATCTTGTTGCAGGCTATTTTTTAAATGAACAAAAGCAGTTTGATAATCTTTTTCATTATAAGCCGCCAAGGCTTTTTCATAATCTTCAAAGGTACTGGCATTTACATAGGAAAGACAACACAGGAAACTCAACACAACGGGAAGTGCGAGACGGATAAATAATGTGGATTTTCGTAGAGTGTTCATCATGCCCCTGACTACTGCTGAAGAAAAAGGTGGCAACTGCCACCTTTTACAACCAATGCTTTATCGAAGTTTAGCTTACATTAACTAAGCTTGACGTTTTCTACGCCACATAGCGAGGGCGCCACCTAAAAATAACATCGCAAAGGTGCCGGGCTCTGAGACTTCAGTGGGCGGTTTTTCACCAGGTTTGGTGGTAAAGCCTACAGAAGCGAGTTTAAAGCCGTCATCGTACATAGAGCTACCAATATCACCAAATACCGTGTTATAGGCACCGATTATCCAATATTGGGAAAATACACTTTCAATTTCTATCATTGCCAGATCAGTATCGTCACAATTTAGCACATCAAACGAGCCTACTGCCAACGCATCACCTGCAATATCTGACCAAGAGTTGCTGCCGGAATCAAGCATGGATGTATCGTCAAGTGCAGCGACGGAAATTTGCGTATCATCTTTCCATAGCCAACTAAAGGTTGCACCGGTTACATTAACTTCCTCATCAAAAGACAGTAAAATGTAATCGTAGTCGGTATCGATGTTGTAATAGTAAGTACCACCTTCTTTCTGCCAACCTTCACTTGATGCATTGTCTACAGAATGATCCGGTGACTTTCCTTTTTCATCGTCATTAATGACCCCATAGCCGCTACCGTATTGTTTAAGTTCAGCAGAAACAACATTGGTATCAGATCTAACATCATAGCCGTAGTAGCTACCTATGCTTTCACTTCCCGCAGTATCTGAGTAGGCAGAGGCGTTAATAACAACACCATCCACTTCTGCGTTTGTGATCCCATCATTGGCTAAGCTGTACATCAAATCGTCTGCAAAATAATCTGATGCATTACACCCATCTCCCGAACTGCCTCCCGTGCCGCAACCGCTATGCCATCCGCCACCAGTGTGACCACCGGCAAAACCGGGCGTTGACAAGACGCTTGCGAGGACGAGGGCTGACACTGACGCAATTTTATTTAATTTCATTATTATTAACCCCTTATACCTCTTTTATATACCTCGACTATCGATAAGCAAGTATTGCGCCATGTTTATATGTGCATGTTTCTATACCATTTGTCATGTTATTTATGTAAATGGCGTTTACAGACGTAAAAAATACTGACATCTAACTAAAGTAGTAAAAATAACATTATTTCTTTTATTTCAATTGGTTGAACTATAGACGGTATTTTTCATTATTACGTATTTGTTTGTATACGAGAGTGTGTGGAACGGTGGAAAAGATTGTTAACATTTTTGTTCCGTGCGCCTTCAACCGATGTATGAAATAATAAGGTGATTGAAATGTGTAGTTAAGAGGTCTTAATGACGGATTCGAAAAGAAAAGGTATCTATCTGTTGCCTAACCTGCTGACAACAGCAGGACTGTTTTCTGGGTTTTATGCTGTAGTGGCATCGATGAATGGGGCTTTTGAAGCGGCCGCTGTGGCAATATTTGTTGCGATGATATTTGATGGATTGGATGGCCGCGCCGCTAGGATGACAAATACACAAAGTGCGTTTGGCGCTGAATATGACTCTATGGCCGATATGGTGTCATTTGGTATGGCGCCTGCCTTAGTGGCCTATAATTGGGGGTTAAGCGGGCTTGGCAAAATTGGTTGGTTAGCGGCATTTATTTATGTCGCGGGAGCAGCATTGCGGCTTGCACGTTTTAATACTCAGGTGGGAATTGCTGATAAACGCTTCTTCCAGGGCTTGGCGAGTCCCGCGGCTGCGGCAGTCGTCGCCGGCTTGGTTTGGGTAGGGGTTGAGTACGGTGTAGATGGTAATGATTACGGTGTTATCGTTGCACTCATCACCGGGGCTTCCGGGTTGCTCATGGTTAGTAACTTCAAATATAACTCCTTTAAGGAAGTTAATTGGAATGGCAAGGTGCCTTTTGTGGCATTGCTGATCATCATGTTGGTATTTGTCATTGTTGCCACTGAACCTGCATTAGTCCTGTTTTTGGTTTTTGCACTTTATGCGTTGGCGGGGCCGATCAATACCTTCCGAACCGTCGATAAAGTAACGTTAGATGATGTGGTTGGCGATCACGAAGACAAAGATGCTGATTTTAATGACACTGAAATCGAAGGCGATAACCGTGCAACCGACACGGGTAATGCAACAGACAACAAAAGTTAGGCCATAAAAACGAAAGAATTGTCTTTTTTTACTACAAAGCGATGAAAAAGCGACCGAACAGGTCGCTTTTTTCATATTAATTTGAAATGGGGGTTGACCTCATCAAACAGATGCGTAAAATGCGCCTCCTCACTTCAGGGGCTTCAACGAAACGCCTGATTTAAGAGTGATGAAAATCATTTTGAGAATGCAAAAAACTTCAAAAAAATGATTGACAAAAAAAACGATGCGGAGTATTATACGCATCCCGCTTGAGACGGCATACAGCAAGGCTTGAGCGACGTTCTTTAACAATTTATAACAAGACAATCTGTGTGGGCACTCGTTAAGAGTGTCAACCGACGATTCATAAAAGTTTT
>NZ_JBAHZB010000065.1:0-19132 GCF_036697315.1 Alteromonas sp. 14N.309.X.WAT.G.H12 | reverse complement strand
TTCGTGAAGGTGGTCGTACAGTAGGTGCCGGTGTTGTAGCGAAAATTATTGAATAATTAACGCTGACATTGGTCATCAAAAAAAAAGGCGCTCTTTGAGCGCCTTTTTTGTGTCTGTTGGTCAGTAAATGGCGAGATGCGCATCAACTAGCAGAAATGTTTATATTCCTATCTTCTAAGACTATAGTCGTAGGCTTAAATGGCCCCTAGTCGGTTAATCTTCCGTCTTGACGCAGTTTCTAGGCTTGGTTTTATCTATTGTTGTGGATAAAATTAACAAGGTATAAATATACTCGTCACTTTCTAAGATTCTTTACTTCGTTTAGTAACAAGCGGTTTCTTTGTTTACAAATTTGTAATATGTTCACTTTTCATGCAGCTCTATTATTAAAGCGGTAAGAAAGGCTGCCTTTAAACGGGACAATTCAGGATAACAATATGCAATCAATAATGATCGTCGTGCTAGGCATCATCGGTATGCTGCTTGGCTGGTTTGTTTATTCAAAATTTATCGCCACACGAATTTTTCAACTCGATGATAAGTTCGTCACGCCCGCCCATGAGTTGCGTGATGGGATAGATTTTGTTCCAACTAATAAAATCGTGCTGTGGGGGCATCACTTTACCTCTGTTGCCGGCGCTGCACCCATAGTAGGGCCTGCAATTGCCGTATATTGGGGCTGGGTGCCCGCCGTATTGTGGGTGGTATTCGGTACCATCTTTTTTGCCGGTATACACGATATGGGCGCACTGTGGGCCAGTAACCGCCACAAGGGTAAGTCCATGGGCGCCTTGTCCGAAGGGGTTATTGGGAAACGTTCCCGCTCCTTGTTTATGGTTGTTATTTTTCTTGTATTGTTGATGGTTAATGCCGTTTTTGGTGTGGTTATTGCCAAATCTTTCGTCAGCCAACCCAACGCCGTATTCCCTGCCTGGATGGCCATTGTGGTAGCGCTGGTCATCGGCCAGTTACTGAAGCGTAATTTCAGTCTCGTTCCTATGTGTATCGCTGGGATCATCGTGCTATACGCGTCGGTGTATGCTGGCGGATTTATACCTCTTTCACTACCGGAAACGATGTTCGGTCTTAGTGCCAATGCAAACTGGATCATCATTTTATTTATCTATGCGGCAATTGCCTCGTTGCTACCGGTTTGGATGTTGTTACAGCCCCGTGACTTTATCAACGGGATGCAGTTATTAGTTGGCTTATTGCTTTTATATGGCGCGGTGTTTATTTCCATGCCCGATATTACAGCACCGGCTTTCAACACACAGACGGCAGTGGATACCCCCAGTTTAATTCCGTTACTCTTTGTGACCATTGCCTGTGGGGCGGTGTCTGGCTTCCACGGTATTGTTGCCTCGGGAACCAGTTCTAAACAGCTGGATAAAGAAACGGATGCGCGCTTTGTCGGTTACTTAGGGGCTGTAGGAGAAGGTTGTCTGGCCCTCATTACCATTGTTGCAGTCAGTGGCGTGGCTTTCGCCGCGTCGCCAGAAGAATGGCATGAAGTCTACAGTCACCTTGGGGACGGCAGTGTGTCTGCCTTTATTACCGGTGGTGCCAACCTGATCCAGCAAGGATGGGGGTTGCCCGTTGATTTTTCTTCTACCATATTAGCGGTGATGGTGGTCTTGTTTGCCGGTACCACTATGGACTCAGGGGTCCGCTTGCAGCGCTATATTATTCAGGAATGGGGTGAGATTTATAACCTTGAGATCCTTAAAAATGGCTTTGTCGCTACCATGGTGGCCGTAGGCACCTGTTTGTTGTTGGCCTTTGGTGCCGGCGGTTCATCGGGTAGCGGTGGTATGATCATCTGGCCTTTGTTTGGTTCTACCAATCAAATTTTAGCGTCGTTAACCTTACTGGTTATCTCGGTAATGCTAATTAAGATGAATCGGCCTGCCATCTATACGTTACTTCCCATGACATTTGTACTGGTGATGTCGTTTCTTGCTGGCATCATCAAGTTGCAGGAATACTGGGCTGATGGCAACTATCTGCTGGTTTTCCTCGACGCGGTGGTGCTGGTTGTGAGCGTACTGGTTATGCTCGAAGCATGGTCCGTGATTTCCCGCTTCAAACGGGAAAAACGGGCAGGCTAACAGGCATTTTCTGTTTTTATGATAAAGGCCGGCAATTCGCCGGCCTTTTTGTTAATCGATGAGTTCAACCTGCTTTGCTGCGGTATCCGTTTGTAGTCCAAAATGACCCAACCCATAGGTATAGGAGGCATCCTCATTCCAAATACGGCTTGTATGTACGCCATACACATAACAAGTGCCTGTGGCACAGACCACCTGATCAATATAACTTTTTATGGAATACACTTTATCTGCAACAGGCACGCCGTAAATACTGTCTAGAAAAGGGCTTTGTACCGATAGGCCATAATAACCACAGGTACTGCTCCAAACGTTATAGGGATAAACACCGCAACTTAGCAGTCCGCGCAGGGCGCCGGCAATGCCCACAAATGTATCAACCGATGACGCTACAGCGAGTTTATCGATTTGTTCAATGGCAAGGGTTACGCCCATGGAATGGGCAATCACATCGATTTTACCGGTACAAGAATGACCTATCGCATCCGTGATTGCATTGCGTACTGGGGTTTCTTCACTACCAGAATGATTGTTGCACGCGGCGCAGGTTTTTGAACCCCAGTCAGGTATGTAAAGATCGTCCATACTGTACCCTTGAGAGAGCAATGTACTGACGGTGACATCCCAACTCGACGGGGCGGCAGTATTTCCGTGTACAAGCACCACTGAATCTTTGCAATTTGCCCACGCCATCTGACACATCCCACAGCACATGACGAATGAGAGACTAATACGAAAAAACATACAACCCCCCTTGTTAAAAATATGTAAACTTATGTAAGGGTGCGCCGGCAGAAAAGAAAGTGCTATAGTACTTTGGTGCTGCGGTCAGTGGTGGCAAAACTCTAAAATAGTGACGCATCAAATATGCTACAGTTTCAGTCTGTTTAGACGCTTATAGTATTTTCATGTTATTACTTAGTATCTATGTGCTTATTGCACTGGGATTTTCTTTTTTATGCTCCATCGCTGAGGCGGTGATCTTGAGTATCTCTTCTGCCTATATTTCGGTGTTGGAAAACGAGGATAAAGCTACCGGTAAGCTACTGCGTCAGTTAACTGATAATATTAATAAACCCCTTGCCGCTATTCTTACGCTAAATACCATTGCCCATACTATGGGAGCGGCAGGGGCGGGAGCTCAAGCTGCGGTGGTGTTTGGTGAAGCCTACTTAGGTGTTATCAGTGCCATCTTAACCTTGTTAATTCTTATTTTTTCCGAAATTATCCCCAAAACGCTAGGCGCGACCTATTGGCGGGCCCTAGCTAAACCTACAGCATGGTTTTTAAAATACTTAACCTTTATTCTCGCGCCCTTTGTTTGGTTTGCAGAAAAGCTTACACAAGGCTTTAAAGAAGAAAGTCCGTTTAGAGGGCTTAGCCGCAATGAATTACAAGCCATGGCTGAATTATCGCGGCAGGAAGGTCAGCTGGCAGAAAAAGAAACGGACTTTTTACAGAATATGCTCAATATGCATGATGTCAAAGTTCGAGATGCCATGACTCATCGCACCTCTTTGTTTTCGTTATCGGAAACCATGACGGTAGAAGCCTTCTTCCATAAACATTCCCACATGGAGTATTCCCGGATCCCCATCTATTCCGACGATGAACATGAAAATATCCATTCATTTGTTATGCGTTCGGATTTGCTCCTTGCCTACGCCCGTGGCAACACAGATAAAGTCCTCGGTGATTACCAACGTGACATGGTCACGGTACTAAGCAGCATGCCCCTTTCCAACGTGGTAGATTTGTTTATTGAACGCAGGGTTCACATCTTTATGGTGGTGGATGAGTACGGCGGTCTGGAAGGGATCGTGACCCTTGAGGATGTACTGGAACACCTGCTTGGTATTGAAATTGTGGATGAAAAAGATAATACCGTCAGTATACGGCGGTATGCGCAAAACATGGCGCGACGCCGTGCTGCTATGCTAATGAAAAATGTCCCCGACAATGATCTTCCTGATAAAGACTAGGCCAATTAAGTATTCACTAACGGAAAGGTTACCACCACACAGACGCCAGTTTTATCGGGCAAGTCAGAAAGTTGAATCTGGCCTTTATGGTAGTTGGCAATCATGCTGGCAATAAACAAGCCGAGACCTAAATGGGGATGGGCGGCTGTTTTGTGCCTGTCTTCATCGGGACGGACAGATACCATCGATTGTAATAACTGACTTTTCATCCCCTCGGGTAAGGGGGGGCCAGGATTAGTGACCGACAATTTCATGGTTTTACTTTCTCGCCAAAGGTGCACGACAATCGTATCGCGAAGGTGGCTGAACTCCACCGCATTGGCAATGATTTTATCCATCATCTGGGCAAATAGATCCGGCGAGCCTTTAACGTGGGCGCTATCTAAAGGCATTTTCAGTTCAAATTGGCGATCTCTAAAAACATGGGCATAGCCATCAATACAGCCGGATACAACGGGGGCAACATCAAAGGTTTCAGGCTCTTCTTGGGCAATGGCGTGCTCTAACCGTGTGGCTTCGCTCATGCTGTTTAATATTGTGCTGAGGCGAGTAATGCCGCTTTGCGCCCGCTCAATCAGAAGGGCTTGCTGGGTGGGATCGTTTACCTCGCAAATGGTATCGAGGGAGGAGCGCACAATGGCGATGGGGGTGCGTAATTCGTGGGATAGGCGCGAAGCCATATTTTCCAGGTACGAATTGTATTGCTGTAACCGCACTAAAACATCACAGAACGAGCGATGAAGATCATCAATCTCATCGATATGTCCCGGTTGTGGCAAACTGCCAATAATTTTACCGTTATCATCAATGACAGCTTCGGTATTGTCTCTGAGCTTACGGACTCGATTTGAAATGCGGTTTGCGAACAAAAAGAGACTGAGTGTGCCAAGCAACATCACCGCCAGTATAACGTGGAAAAGTTGTTCTAAAGCTCGGTTTCGAAGGGTGCGTATGCCATTGGTGGTTTGTTCTACCACCACCGCGCCCATCACATTATCACCAATAAATATGGGGTAGGCCGCGGAGAGAATAACCGCCTTTTTGTCTGGCGTGAGCCGCCATAAAGAATCGGCTTCACCGTTTAATGCTTTGGTGATGTCCATACCCGCCAATGCGTAGGCAGTTTCCAATTCATCAACAAAGGCGGCTGGCGGACGGGTCAATATATGGTAGTAAAGGGGAAGTAAGATTTTCCCTTCCACCCAATTCCACCAGGCATAATCACTTTTTTGTGTCGCCGGTACTTTAAATCCAGATGCCGAATGTATATCGCCAGCACGGGCCAGCACCCGCTTATGGTTATCCACAACCCATACGCGGGAATTCGCATATTTAAGACCGGACAAAATACGTTCAATTTCGGGGGAGGGCGTCAGTACCGTTCCGAGTCCTTTGGCGTCATTGGGGTTCGCGGTGCCCACGGCATATTTTTTTACACGGTGTTCAGCGCTATCAACATCAACCAGAGCAAACGCCAACGCACCGGATGTCATTGTCAGCGGGAAACGAAGTTCAATGGCATACCCTTTATCTGTTTGTTGCCAACGGCCCTGAATTTGTAATTCATTGCCGATGGCTCGGTAGTTAATATCGTTTGTATCAAGTTGATAAGCATTCACCCAACCGGCCTCATAAGGGGCAATGATAAACCGCTGTAAGGTATCGTCTTTGGCAATCACACTAATAAGTAAGTGATCACTTTGATCCACCGCAAGGGCGTTTTTGGCCCGCCAAACTACCACATCATCGGTGACATCAAACATGGCGTAATAATACTTGCCATAACGACCTACCATATGGGTAAAAGACAAGCTGACGTCATTGGCGGTAAGGGTAGGATCAAACCAGGTTACAACCTGGTCGCTATTGTACTGCTTACTCACATCCCACACCGATTCCCAGTCGTTAAATACGCCATCTAACTGAATCGCCGTGGGGATCGGCGGGGCGTATAAATCAGTCCCCGGTCGTACGGTTTTTAAAAAGGCGGACTGACTGTCAAACAGGGCAGGACGTTCGTGTAACGCCGTGGCCACAGAGCGGGCCGTGCCTATCATGGTTTGTTCCTGACCAATGCGCAGGTACTGTTCCATCTCCCAGATATAACGATAACCCAGCCACGGGATGGTGAATAGAAATAAAGACAGTACTAATAGTTGAAGCCTGATGGAAAATCGGAATTTCACGTGGTGTTAGCCCTGCCAGCGGTAGCCCATACCGTATACGGTGTCGATATGTTCGAAGGTATCGTCTAACTGTACGAACTTTTTACGCATACGCTTTATATGGGAGGTAATGGTGGTGTCATCGACCACCATACGAGATTCGTCCATTAATTGTTGGCGACTTTTTACATGTCCTGGGTGTTTTATTAAGGCATGTAACATCCAAAATTCGGTGACTGTAAGGGCCACGGGTTGGTTTTTCCAGCTTACTGTCATACGACTTACATCGACACAAAGGTGACCTAACTGAATTTGTTCACTTTGCTGCTTAGGTGAGGACAATAAATCAATTCTTCGAAAAAGTGCGGCAATACGGGCAAGTAAATGGGCCATACTAATGTCTTTAGTGAGGTAGTCATCCGCGCCCATGCGAAGGCCGCTGATGGTATCTACGTCATTATCCCTGGCGGTAAAGAAAATGATGGGCAGGGTTTGTGATAGCTGGCGTAATTGCTGACACAGCATGAAGCCACCTTCCATTTCCTCTTTCAAGCCAATATCAATAATGGCCAAATCCGGGAGGGTCTGGGCAAAAGCATGGGAGGCGGAAGGTCGGTCGGCATAAGCATTCACTTGATAGCCTTGGGCCTGTAGTGCGGCAATGTAGTTTTCCCGAATAGCGGCATCATCTTCAACAAGGGCAATGGTTCTTGGCATGTTACTAACGTTGGTTTTTGTTCGATAATGCCACTATACACCAAGCCGTTAGGCCATTCTCGGATTCAGCCAAATTTCCACCACAACGCCATTTTTCGGCCACATTTGCCCGTTTATTACCGAATTACCCCCGTTCTTTACCAAATTCGACCCTTGTGCCTGATTTTATCGCCACATTTCCCCTTTTCAGTACAAGTGTGGACATATTGGCGCGGTGAAATAAGCCTCACTGAAGCCAATCTTGAAGGAAAACAATGATGAATAAAAAACGTATACTTGCACTGACTTTGACCACGATGTTAGCCGCGCCGGGTTTTGCGCTTGCCGATAGTGTGGATCGCGAGAAGGAAAAAGATACGGCGGTGGCCTGGGGGTTGGGCACCGGTGTTGTTCTTGGCGCTGTTGTTGCCGGCCCTATTGGTGCGGGTGTGGCTGGTATTTTTGGTGCGCTAATCGGTGAAAATGAAGCAACCCATAGTGAACTTAACGACACCCAACTTGCCCTTGCATCAACCCAGTCTGCATTGAATGATACGGAAGCTCAATTGTATACATTGCGTGATTCTATGAATGAAGTTCGTCAAACCGCCAGTTTGACCCCTGTGAATTTGACAATGGAAAGTACTCAGGCGCCCCTTTCTATACAAAGCACGATCCAGTTTAAAACGGGCTCCGGCAATATCGAATCCGTGTACGACGAGCAATTGGATCTCATTGCTAAAACCCTTCGCCATTCTCCGGATCTTGTGGTCAAACTCACGGGCTATACCGATAGTCGCGGTGAGGAAAGTTACAACCAGTTATTGTCAGAGCAACGGGCCACGGCGGTGAAAACCGCGCTGATTAGTCGAGGGGTGAGTTCGCATCAAATTGAAACGTTCGCAAAAGGGGAGTCGTTGGCAACGTCACAACAGGGCGAAGGGGCATTTTTCCAACGCCGGGTGGTGGTGCAGGTACAGCCGTCTGAGCAATGGATGACCGCGAAGCGATAAGTATTTTTAGCCCCCATCTCTTGTTCTCACGTTTAGCGTCCGCACCGGGCGCTTTTTTCATGTTATCATTCCGCTCTTGCAATATAATATGGGAAACATTCGGTTTCCTGCGACTGCGTAAACTCCCTGAATATTCACAACATGGCCCGGATAAGCTGTGTGCATTTTAATTGCCGCACCATTGCTATGCCATGGACAAAAACGAAAGAGAATGGGTAATAGATGAAAGCGCTAAATATAGCGAGTTTGAAAAAAGTGTACAAAGGTGGCGTACAGGCGCTGCGTGGTGTGGATCTAACGGTTGAAGAAGGTGATTTCTTCGCCTTGTTGGGTCCAAATGGAGCCGGTAAGTCCACCACTATCGGTATCATCAGTTCCTTGGTGAATGCCACTGCTGGTGACGTGAAAGTGTTTGACTACGATTTGCAGACACAGAAAGAAAAAGCCAAAGCCTGTATTGGTTTGGTGCCCCAAGAGTTCAATTTTAACCAGTTTGAAACGGTACTTCAGATCGTACTCAATCAAGCGGGTTATTATGGTGTACCCCGAACCATCGCCAAGCAAAGAGCCGAAAAATATTTAACCCAGCTTGATTTATGGGGTAAGCGCAATATGGCCGCCCGTACTTTGTCTGGGGGAATGAAGCGGCGTTTGATGATCGCCCGGGCCCTGATGCATGAGCCCCGTTTGCTTATTTTAGATGAGCCCACGGCGGGGGTGGATATTGAGATCCGGCGTTCAATGTGGTCGTTTCTTAAAACCATCAATGAGCAAGGCATTACGATTATTCTGACCACCCACTATCTGGAAGAAGCAGAAATGTTATGTCGCAACATTGCCATTATTGATAAAGGCATGATTGTGGAAAATACCAGTATGAAAGCGCTGCTGTCTAAGTTAAATGTGGAAACCTTTATCTTGGATCTCGGTCAGTACGCGCAAGCGCCTGTCATCAAAGGGTTTGAAACTCGTCTAACGGACAGCCAGACCCTTGAAGTGGATGTAGAAAAAGCGGAAGGTCTAAACCCTGTATTTACACAGTTAACCGAGCAGGGCGTCCCCGTACTGAGCATGCGTAATAAATCCAATCGATTGGAAGAACTGTTTGTCACACTGGTGGAAAATGGCCGCAAAACAGAAGAGGTGGGCTGATATGCATGAGCAAAATAACTGGATAGCGTTGACCACAATCTGGATTAAAGAATGTACCCGTTTTTTGCGTATATGGGTGCAAACGCTGGTGCCACCTGCTATTACCATGACATTGTACTTTGTGATTTTTGGTAACCTTATCGGTAAACGCATCGGTGAAATGGGCGGTTTTACCTACATGGAGTTTATCGTCCCCGGTTTAATTATGATGTCAGTGATTACTAACTCATATGCCAATGTTTCATCGTCGTTTTTTAGTGCTAAATTCCAACGCAATATCGAAGAATTGCTGGTTGCACCTGTACCTACCTGGGTCATTATTTTCGGCTATGTGGGCGGTGGCGTGGCACGGGCCATACTTATCGGCATTATTGTCACCGCGGTTTCCATGTTTTTTGTGGATGTCCATATTCATAATCTCGGCGCCATTGTGGTCACCCTGATACTGACGTCCAGTTTGTTTGCCACGGCCGGTTTGGTAAATGCCATTTTTGCCCGCACATTCGATGATATCAGCCTGGTGCCTACGTTTGTGCTTACGCCCTTAACCTATTTGGGCGGTGTCTTTTATTCGCTGACTTTGCTACCGGAATTCTGGCAGTTTGTGAGTAAAGCCAACCCGATTGTGTATATGGTGAATGGCTTTAGGTATGGCTTCCTAGGTGTGTCCGATGTCAATGTGGGCGTGTCTATTGGTATTCTTATTGTATTTAACTTCGCCTTGTATGGCCTTGCCCATCATCTTCTGAACAAAGGTCGAGGGATCCGCACTTAATGGTCTGCCAAGGTAATTCTCGAACCGTAAAAAGCAATCAAGAGGGTATCCATCACAAACTGGATGCGTTGGTGATGCGTTATAAGCAAACGGAAAGCAAACGCCCGGTAAGTGAGCATACCCGAGAGGCTTTTTTGGCCGTTGAGGACTGGTTGGATGGATGGCAGGGCGATATTATACTTGATTCATGCTGTGGTGTGGGACAAAGCACCGCCACCATTGCGGCGGGTTATCCTGATTGTAAAGTGATTGGGCTGGATAAATCAGCAATGCGCCTTGGTAAGCACTCACATTATCAGTCGGGCGCGGACAATTACGCGGTATTTCGTGCCGATGTGAATGATTTTTGGCGTCTGGCGGTACAAGGGCAGTGGTCGGTTAAAAAGCATTATTTGTTATATCCCAATCCTTATCCTAAAAGCAGTCAGATCCAAAAACGTTGGTATGGCTCTGCCGCTATGGTGGATTTAATGGCCCTGTGCCCCGTTATTGAAGTGCGCAGTAACTGGTTGTTGTATTTGCAGGAGTTTGCCCAGGCAGCCACACATTACGGCTTGTCTGGTGAGATTGAGAAGGTGGCCAAGGGCCAGCCGATGACCCCGTTTGAACGTAAATATCTCGCTAGTGGACAAGCCTGCTGGAAGTTGACCACGGGCAAAGCAAAAGACTAATGGCTGACCGCGGTGGATTTGGGTTTGCTAAAAACAAACCCTTGGGCATAGTGGATAGGCAGTGTCTTAATTTTGTCTAGGGTATCGGTATCTTCAATATGCTCTGCCACAATACTGATGTGGCTTTTATAGGCCATATCACAGATCCCGAGAATGAAATCTTCCACTTCCGGGGATTCAGACAGGCGCTTTAATAATCCTCCATCAAGCTTGATACCGCGCAGTGGAAGGGTCATCAGATTTCGTACATTGCCCGAATGCCTGCCAAGATTATCAACAAATACCCCTATACCACTGTCGATGGATTTGTCGATAAAGTGTTTTAATGCCTCATGATGGTGAAGCGCCGCGTCAGCACTAATTTCCACACTGACTCTGGACGGGTTGCTGTAATCTGCCATCTGAGCTAGAAAGGAATGCAATAAGCGGGTATCGGTAATATCTTCGGCATTAAGGTTTATATTCCAGGCAAGGTTATTGTCTTTAAAATACGCCGCGCTTTTACTAAACATCATGGCGGCCAGCGCATGGACATGTTGGTTGCGTTCAATGATGTGTAGAAAGTCACTGGGCATGAAGATTTGTTGCTGCGGTGTTACAAGTCGGGCCAGGCATTCATAACGCCAGACACGTTCCGTACGCATGTCGATGATGGGTTGAAAGTAAGGCACAATACAGTCTAACGTGTAGTTTTCCGTAATTTCACGAACTGGCATATCACTCGCCTTATGTAATTCCTCTCTTTTTACTATAGCAGAGGTCATCAGAATACCAATACTCCTTACCGGCGAACAAATAGATGGCGTTCGCTGAATGAAACAAGGTGTATAAAAATGTAACTTATCTCAACTTGGCGTCGTATCTACTTGGCGAAGATGCGTTTCTGGGGTAAAGTGCGGGATCTTTACAAGAAGCGTGCTGAGTTTTCATTGCCACAAGAACCGTGTGGGGGTGCAGCCAATGTTGTGCCTTTGTAGTTTAAGGCGAAGCGCGAATTGCTCCAATTTGATATAGAGGTGTGTGCAGTGGGTGAAGCTCAAGTCAGTCTGAAACATTTGTTTCGGGTCTTTACCAAGCCTGAACACAAAGACTCAAAATTAGCACAAATCGAACAACACCTGTCCGATAATATTCTGGATTTCCTTTCTCAACACGTGGTGGCTAAAAACACCTCCCTGGAGGAAATTGAACAGGATTTTTCTGATCCTGTGGTACCTGAATCGCCGGAGTTTGTTTCTGCCCATGCCGAGACGCTGCTAAATAAGCTGGTGGCACATTCGGTGAACACCTATTCGCCGACTTTCATCGGCCACATGACGTCTGCATTACCGTATTTTCATTTGCCGTTAGCCAAATTGTTGGTGGGACTCAATCAAAACTTGGTGAAAATTGAAACATCAAAAGCTTTCACGCCGCTAGAGCGCCAGGTGTTAGGCATGATGCATAACCTGGTTTATGATCAGGATGAAAACTGGTATCAGCAGTATTTGCACAGTGCAAAACATGCCTTAGGCGCTTTTGGCTCGGGCGGCACAGTGGCCAATATTACGTCCTTGTGGGTAGCGCGAAACAAAATGTTGGGACCGGATGGGGCTTTTGTGGGCGTGGCAAAAGCCGGGCTTGCCAGTGCTTATCGCCACTATAATATTCAGAATATGGGCGTGATGTGCTCACGACGGGGACATTATTCTCTATCTAAGGCAGTGGATGTGCTGGGGATAGGAAGACAGAATTTAATTTCCTTGCCCTGCCCAAATCAAATGCTGTCGCCGGAACTGGCGTTGGCTGAAGGGAAACGCTACCAACAAAATGGCAATAAATTACTCGCCTTAGTGGGCGTCGGTGGTACCACTGAAACTGGCCATGTGGATCCATTAGATGAATTGGCCGATGTGGCCAAGGAGCTGGGCTGCTGGTTCCATGTGGATGCGGCTTGGGGCGGTGCTACCTTGTTTTCGAAAACCTATCGTGAACGTTTAAAGGGCATTGAGCGGGCAGATTCCGTTACCATTGATGCCCATAAACAAATGTATGTTCCCATGGGAGCGGGTATGACATTGTTTAAAAACCCTGAGGATGCCAATGCTGTGCGTCATCATGCCCAGTATATTTTGCGTCAGGGCTCAAAGGATCTGGGGGCGACCACATTGGAAGGCTCCCGAAATGGGATGGCGATGATGGTATATGCTTCGCTGCATATTTTTGGCCGGCGAGGCTATGAATTGCTGATTGATCAAAGTATCAGCAAGGCGGCTAAATTCGCAGCCATGATCAATGAACATCCGGATTTCGAATTGGTTACCGCCCCCACATTATCCATTCTTACCTATCGGGTGTGTCCTGAAATCACCCGTGAACAACTCAAACATGCCAGCGCGGAAGAGCTGCGTATACTCAACCAGAAACTCGACACTCTGGTGGTCAATGTACAGAAACTTCAGCGTGAAGCGGGTAAGTCCTTTGTATCGCGTACGCGGTTAGAAAGCATGGAATATGACGGCATACCCATCACGGTTTTTCGTGTGGTATTGGCAAACCCCCTGACTTCTGAACGGGATTTACACAACATACTGGAAGAACAGTCAGCCCTCGCCAGAGAGCGGATACTGTGGAAGGAATTAAATGAAGGTAAACACTCACTATCTGCATAGTGTGAGTGGGCTATCATCACCAAACCTGCGGCGATGATAGCGATTATATCAGCACGTAAAGTGCAGGTTGTCTATCAATCGGGTATCACCTAAATAAGCGGCCACAAGGATGACTAAGTGGGCCGTGTTCGTATCGGCTTCGCTTAGATTATCAGCATCACGAACCACTAAATAATCAGGCACAAACCCCGCCTGTTCAATTTTAGTTGTATAGGTATCGATAAGCTGGGAATACTCACGGTTGCCATTGACGATATGGTCTTTTAGTTCGGTTAACAACTGATACAGTGAGGGGGCGATGGCACGTTGTTGTTCATTGAGGTAGCCGTTACGTGAACTCAAAGCCAGACCATTTTCTTGCCGCTCAATGGGCACGCCCACAATGTCAATGGGCAGTGAAAGATCCTGGGTCATTAACCGAATCACCTGCAGTTGCTGAAAGTCCTTTTCACCAAAAAATGCCATGTCGGGACTGACCATATTAAACAGTTTACACACGATGGTGGCCACCCCACGGAAATGCCCCGGTCGACTGGCTCCGCACAGGATATTGGATAATCCGGGAACCTCAACAAAGGTCTGTTTCGCCAGTCCTCTAGGATACATTTCAGACACGCTCGGTAGAAATACGGCTTCTACGCCTAGTGCCTGTAATTTTTCCTTATCTTCAGATAGGGTACGGGGGTAGGCGTCAAGATCTTCATTTTGGCCAAATTGCATGGGGTTGACGAAGATAGAGACCACAACCACATCGCACTGACGTTTAGCGGCTCTCACAAGTTGCAGGTGGCCTTCGTGTAGGTTTCCCATGGTAGGCACAAATCCTACTTTTTGATCGGCTTTACGCCAGTTGTAGCGCGCTTCGCGAAGCGCTTGTACGGTAGTAAGAGATAGCATGATTTACTCGAAACTTTGTGACGGTGCGGGGAATGCACCACTTTTTACTTCTTCAATATATTTCTGCACGGCCTGGCGCATATCGCCGGTTTCTAGCAGATAATTTTTAGAAAACTTTGGCATGTAGTTGGCGCTGATGCCAAACATGTCATGCATGACTAGAATTTGGCCGTCGGTATGTGGGCCTGCGCCGATACCAATAACGGGAATGGTGAGGGCATCAGATACCGCTTTACCCAGTGCTGTGGGGACACATTCTAACACCAGTAGTTGGGCGCCAGCCCGCTCCAGTGCCAATGCATCCTCGACTAACTTAGCGGCTTGGCTTTCTTCGCGGCCTTGTACCTTAAAACCACCAAAAACATGCACGGATTGGGGGGTTAATCCCAAGTGGCCACATACAGGTACGCCCCGTTCGATGAGTCCTGAAATTGTCTCACCTAACCAAGCGCCGCCTTCAAGTTTGACCATACTGGCACCGGCGGCCATAAGTTTGGCCGCGTTTTGGTATGTTTCGGCGGGGGTGGCGTACGACATAAAGGGCATATCGGCTAAAACAAACGCGCGGGAGGTACCACGGCGTACTGCCCGAGTATGATAGGCCACGTCCTCTACGGTCACCGGCAAGGTGTCGTCCTGACCCTGTAATACCATACCTAAAGAATCGCCAATGAGCAGAACATCTATGTGCTGTTCATCGAACATCTTTGCAAAACTAGCATCATAAGCGGTAAGCGCAGAGATTTTTGTTCCTGCTGCTTTTAAGGCTTGTAAGCCAGAAATGGTAACTTTTTTCATAGGATTACCTCAGAGTGAGCACTGTGAACAGGCATCAATTAAGCTGGGATCTAAACGGCTTTACGCCTGTTCAGATGTTGTCAGTCGTCGCAGACCATCCAGGTTACATTTTGCCACCCATAACGCAATGGCGTTTCCGTCGGGCATTATCATACTGGGGGCTATTTCAAACAAGGGGACCATAACGAATTCTCTTTCGGCCATGCCATAGTGAGGCACGGTAAGTTCGGGCGTAGAGATCGTTTGGTTGCCATACAAAAGGATATCTAAATCGAGGGTGCGAGGCCCCCACCGTTCGGCTTTGCGTTCGCGGCCGTATCTAAGTTCGATATCCTGCAACTGTGCCAGCAATGCCAAAGGTTCTAACGCCGTTTCAATCAGACAGACGGCATTAACATAGTCAGGTTGATTTTCTGGCCCCATGGGGGAAGACAAATAGAGCGAGGATTTTGTCAGTAACCGGCATTGGGGCAGGTTATCGATTTCATCGAAAGCTAATGTTAGCGTGGTTTGTGAATCACCCATATTGCTACCTAAACTAATATAGGCATGCTCTTTATGCATTAGAGTCACTCCGCTTCGCTGATGGTTTTCTCCTACGCTTGCGTGGTCTCGCTGTGCCGCCTTCTTGCTGGCGTAACGCCGTCAGCATTTTTTTCTGTTGGCCGGACTCTGCATGCTGGAATTGTGTCCACCAGTCTGCCAATTCTAAGGGATCGCCACCTTCAATCTCACCGCGAACACAGAGAAAATCGTAGGCAGCACGGAATTTCGGATGGGTGAGCAATTGAAATGCCCGGCGCCCGAAACGTCGTGGCAAGCGTTGTTGCAACATCCAGATATCACGAATAACCGTAGAGAAGCGTTTGGGGATCATAATACGTTGCACTTGCCGATGGATGACTTCGCCGACGGCAATATTGAAGGCGTCATAATGGCTAAGCCCACTTTCTGCCTGAAGCTTCTGTGCATGTTCTTCTAACGGATACCACAGGAAGGCGGCATATAAAAATGCGGGCGTCACACGCTGATTACCGTTGATTCGATGATCGGTGTTTTCCAATACCCGCAAAATAAACTGGCATTCTCTGCTATCTGGGGTCTTAAGGGCTTCGCTTAACTGAGGGAACAAAGGCTGTAATAAGCCATATTGTTGCAGCAACGTAAAGGTGGCGACACCGGCACCGCCAAGAAACAATTTTAGGGTTTCTTCAAATAACCGGGCGGGGGGAATATTCGCCAGTAAATGGGCGAGTTTGGGGATCGGATCACCGGTACGAGGGGTAATGGTCATATCCAGCTTGGCGGCAAATCGAATGGCCCGCAGCATGCGGACGGGATCTTCCCGATATCGGGTTTCCGGATCACCTATTAATTCCACTTCACGTCTACTGATGGCATCTCGCCCGCGGGCGAAATCCGTGACGGTAAAGTCAGCGACACTGTAATACATGGCATTAAAGGTGAAATCCCGACGTTGGGCGTCTTCTTCAATGGTGCCAAACACATTGTCTCGGACCAACTGCCCTTGGGCGTCCTGTTGTCCTAATTTGTTATCACTTTCATCAACGCTGTGATGGCCACGGAAGGTGGCAACTTCAATAATTTCACGGCCAAATACGATATGGGCCAAGCGGAAACGTCGCCCTATAAGGCGACAGTTTACAAATAAACCCTTGATTTGCTCGGGGGTAGCGTTGGTGACTACGTCAAAATCCTTGGGTAATTTGCCGAGCATCAGATCTCGCACACAACCACCAACCAGATAGGATTCGAACCCGGCCTTATTCAGGCGGTACAATACTTTAAGCGCACTATCACTTATCTCTTCACGAGAGATACCATGTTCTGCACGGGGAATAGTGTATGCCTCTATCGCCGTTTTTGAGTCGGGGGTTTTACCCAGAGCTCGTTTAACCGTTTTAAACACGCGCGTAATAATGATGTCGTCTCCGCTAAGTTCGAGGTTGTGTATGATAAGTGGAATCCTGCGCAGCGACAATAATTTCCCTTTTTTTCGGGATATTATCGCACCGCCAGTGCGTTATCGCCCATTGTAACACGGACGATGGCGAGAGGTTGATGGCCTCATCGGGCACTTTATAGCCTAAAAATGTCAATGCCTGCACTAAATTTTGTACTGCTTGGTTAGTATCTATGGCCATAGCGTGGTTTTGTTTGCTGAGTTTACGCCCGATACTTAAAGCGGCCACGGGAATATGGGCATAGCGCGGCGACGGCTGGGCCAGCAATTGATACAAACTTAAGTGGGTCGCTGTGGTGGCCAATAAATCACTGCCTCGCACAATATCTGTTATGTTCTGCTCGATGTCGTCAGCCACAACCACTAAATTGTAGGAATACAAGCCATCTCGCCGTTTTAATACCGTATCTTCAAGGGCGTGGGGATCATCAACGGTCACTTCGCCAAGTACACGGTCATAAAATTGCGTAACGGGATGGGTTAACTGTAAACGAATGGCAGTCTGTCCATGGGGATGATTGGCAAAGCGGCAGGTACCGGGATAGACACCGCCATTGTCTTTGATCATTCGTCGCGTACAGATGCAGTTATAGGCTAACCCTTTTGACACAAAATCTGCCAGCATTGCACGATACAAGGAATGGCGTTTGGATTGATAAACCACCTCACCATCCCACTGCAAACCATGGGCGTCGAGTTGATGTAAAATTTGGCTGTCGGCACCATCAATACACCGGGGTGTATCAATATCTTCCATTCTCACGCGCCATATACCATTGTGGGCACGCGCATCCAGGTAGCTGGCTAACGCCGCAACAAGGGAACCAAAGTGCAAAGGCCCAGTGGGAGAGGGGGCGAATCTTCCGATATACGGGTAAGAAGCCGTCATGGTGTGAAGGATAACGAAATCCCTGACGCTGAAATGCCTTCAGCGTCATTGGGGTTGCCTGTAAAGAAAATCAGCCTTGCAGCTGTTTTTCTTTTATTTCAGCCATGGTTTTACAATCGATACAGAGATCAGCTGTAGGGCGGGCTTCCAGGCGACGAATGCCAATTTCAATACCACACGAATCGCAGAATCCGAAATCATCTTCTTCAATACGCTTAAGCGTTTTTTCAATCTTTTTGATGAGTTTGCGTTCTCGGTCACGAGTACGCAATTCAAGACTGAATTCCTCTTCCTGTGCAGCTCTATCTACAGGATCAGGAAAATTAGCAGCTTCATCCTTCATATGGGTTACGGTACGATCTACTTCTTCACGAAGTTGGTCGCGCCATGCTTTTAACAACAAACGGAAATGTTCCATTTGTTGTTCGTTCATATATTCTTCATCAGGCTTTGGCTGATAAGGCTCAAGGCCGGCTAAGGCTAAAAGCCCCAGGGATTTTGTTTCTTTTCCTGTTGGCATGTACCACATCTCCTACACTACGACACCCACACGTGCTGAATAATCGAGTATCTATAGCAGAATCGCTATATTCAGGCAACGTAAAGCGTCAAGTTACCCTTCCGTTATTTTAATGCATCCTGTGCGCTTCGATGCAATGAGCCGGTGGCACAATTGCACCACAACGGTAAAAAGCAAGCCGCAAATATGGCGTTCATTTGGGAAATTGCAACTATTTTTTTACAAGAATACCGGTAATAATTGATTTATAACGATATTTTGTTCATTAATTTCACAGCCAAGGGCCATGACTTGCATTCCTTTTCTGCGCGCATCCAATACGGCCCGTGCATAATCTGGATCAATATGATTTGCCAACTGCACGGAATTTACGCCAGTATGCTGTACGCAAAAGACCAGAATAGTCTTTATTCCCGATTCGGCAAGGCTTCCTAAGGTTTCACAGTGTTTTCTTCCGCGCGCGGTCTTTGCGTCGGGGAAGAAACCTTTGCCATTTTCGGCTAATGTGACGGATTTTACTTCTGCATAGGCCTCACCATCGGCGGTTTGCAGATGAAAGTCGAACCGGCTGTCGGCACCGGGTGGCGTGACTTCGCGTTTCCAGCTCGTCACATTAGAAAAGGCATCACCGACGTTGTTTTCGATGGCTTCAGCCACTAGGCTATTGGCATTGTGGGTATTAATCCCAATAAATTGGTTTTGCCCGTTACAGGCGAGTTCCCAGGTATAGGGAAGCTTGCGTTTGGGGTTGGTGGATGTGCTAAGGTAGACATCAAAGCCCGGTTGCGCACAACCGGTCATCGCACCTGTGTTCGGACAATGTGCGGT
>NZ_JBAHZB010000064.1:0-19197 GCF_036697315.1 Alteromonas sp. 14N.309.X.WAT.G.H12 | reverse complement strand
GTTTAATGCTCTTATTTGGATGCAGTTTCCACAGACCAAGGCGTATTTGAATGCCTTACATGTTCATGATATTCAAACCTATGGGCTAAACCCGAGAACAAGACGAAGAAACCATATTACTCATTTTGATGAATGCGGTGTGGTGCTGGCGGTGCCGCAAAACCAGCTAGAGGCGGGGAACCGGGTATTAATGCACCTTGGGGAACACCAGTGGATAGATGGGTTTTACCATCAAAAACACCAATGGAACACCACTTTGTTTCCCTTTGTGTTTGGTCACGCGGTGCTTGAAATGATGTTAAACCCTTTTATCGGCCTAACGGGAAAATGGTTAGCTGTAGTGGTAGCAAATAACTTTCCCACCCTGTCTTACCAACAGCAGTGCGAAGAGCTAGATCATCGACTTGTACAAAGAATAAAACACTTCGATGACCTAACTCCCCGACATTTACTTAAACCGCTACCCGTATTGGGTGTACCTGAGTGGTCAAAAGCACAAACACTCACGTTCTATGAGAATGAAGAATACTTCCGACCAAAACGTGCCAATGCGCAGCCAACCTTGCAATTACCTCTTACCTAGAAAAGGGTAAAACACAGCCAGACGGAATAAATAATAATATAGGGCGCACTGGCAGCGATCCACGCTTTTTGGCTGTTAAATTGGGTCCATTGACCCAGACCTACGGCGATAAGATAGATAGACCACACCATGTCTAAGCGCAAAGATTCACTAATACTGGAATAAGGTGACGACATATCGATACCCAATATGGTGCCTAAAGAAAGTGGGTTCAATAGGGAGGGGGATATCTGGCTGTCGCCGCTGAATAACAACAGCGCCAATGACAGTATGCTGGATATGAGCATGGGTAAGGATATCCACCAGGTAAAACCATACCAGTCGGTAAAGCCATGAATACTTTTTTCATCTTGCCGTGTTACCAGCAGCAAATAGACGGCCAAAATAGCGTTGGCCACAACATAACCAATCACGGTGCCAATGGTTGATGACCATTTAAGTAAAGGCTGGCTGAGATTGTTTGTAAAAGCTTGTTGCTCGGCGGGGCTAACATCAGACAAGGTGTTACTAACCAAAAAGTCGGTATACCAATTAAAATCAACGGTCTCGAAGTAAACAAAGACTGGTAAGGTGCCTACAAGTGCAATGATGAAAAAGGGGATCCAGGACCAGTTATTGGTGTTATTAAGGGTACTAAAGACGCCATTGGGTCTAATAAAGACTTCAGATACGGCTTGAATAGGATTGGTGATCCCTTTCATTATGACTCCTTTTAGGTTGGGGGAGTGAGGATAAAATAACCAAAAAAACGTATTAAATCCTGGCACTCGATGTGTTGGTAATCACTATTATGTAACCAAAAAACGAGATTTACATTCCCGAGCTTTTGTTTTGTTAGTACAAAACGGACATACCCTGTCCTTATATACGTATTGTACATATATGGAAAAAGTGTTTATTTTACAATATGTAAAATACGAACACTTAGCAATGGGCGTATTTCTATGTGTGTGGCTCACCAGTTTAAATAGAATCATAGTAAAAACGATAAAATGGAAAGCCCTTAAAAGGAAAGCGAATGATTGAAATCAGTCAACTGGCAAAAAAGTTTGTTGTTGAAAACCCTAAAAAGCTCAGTGAACAAGAACGTCTCGATCCCCGCCTAAAGGGGAAGTTTTTTCATTCTGTGTGTGATGTGTCTTTCCGTTGTAGTGGCGGTGAAGTGTTAGGTTTGTTGGGGCCAAATGGCGCCGGTAAAACCACCACCCTTCGTATGTTGTCAACAGCACTAAAACCGGATGCTGGCAGTATTACCATTAACGGGGTGGATGTGTTAACCCAGCCTGTGGCCGCGCGTAAGAAAATTGGCTTTCTTTCGGGAAATACCGGTTTGTACGGGCGTCTTACCGGCCGCGAAAATATGGCCTATTTTGGTCAATTACACGGTATGGAAAAACAGGACATCCTGCGACGCATTGATGCCCTTAGCGAGTTACTGGGTCTACACAGTTATTTGGATCGGCGGTGCGAAAGCTATTCTACCGGCATGAAGCAAAAAACCGCCATCGCCCGTTCCGTGATCCATGAGCCTGAAGTGGTGATCCTTGATGAACCTACTACGGGGTTGGATATTATGGCCGCGCAAACAGTGATGGATTTTATTCGACAAATGAAAGTCCAGGGCGTGGGGGTGATATTTTCCACTCATCATCTCGATGAAGTGGCTCAATTGTGTGATCGGGTAGCGGTAATTAACGAAGGCCGAACCGCGTTTAATGACACCTTAGCGGCATTTTGTGCCCGCGCACCGGAATCATTAAGTCGTGCATTTTTATCTACACTGGAACGCGGAGGTCAATAATGTGGCTGGTATTTCTCAAAGAACTTAAAGAACTTGTGCGCGACCGAAAAACACTCTTTTTTATGATTGCGCTGCCTATTCTCGTGTTTCCTCTTATCATTGGCGTGGTGGCTTATTTTTCAACAAAAGCGGTGCAAGAGGCAGAAACGAAAGTCCTCAACTTTGCCGTTGTGGGGGAGCAATACGCCCCGTCTTTGGTTAACCAAATGAAAGACTCTGATAATTTTAATCAGGTCTCTTTGCCTGATGAGGATGACGTTACAACCAGCATTCGCAGCGGATTAACGGATTTTGTATTGGTGATCCCGGATAACTACGGGGATGATGTCCTAGCCACAGGACAAATTACCCTTAAGTTGTATTTAAATGATGCTGGGCTCAATCTTGTACAGCATCGTCTTCAGGCTATGGTAAATAATATAGCGAAACATAACCAACAACTGGCATTTGTCCAATTAGGGCTTGATGAGGATCAGCAAACGGCACTGCTTGAGCCCATTGTTATCGATAAAATAGATGTGGCCGATAAACGGGAAAATTGGGGCGAAAAAATAGGTGGGTTTGTCCCTTATCTTATTTTTATGCTTTGCCTGCAAGGCGCGATGATCCCAGCGACAGATTTAGGGGCGGGGGAAAAAGAACGGGGCACGCTGGAAACCCTACTCATTTCGCCCATTGCACGATACAAACTGGTAATGGGGAAATTCTTTACCATCGCACTGGCCGGGGTCACTTCCGCGCTGGTTACGGTTTCGAGTATGGCCATCTGGGGCATTGTGCTCAGTCAGGGAATGGCAATTCAGTTGGTTGCGGAATTTATGAGCGCCATTAGCGGTATCGATTTTGCGCTGATATTTCTTATGCTCATTCCTGTGGTGGCCATTTTTGCTTCCTTGTTACTGTGTTTGTCGATTTATGCCCGTAGTTTCAAAGAAGCCCAAGGCTATATGACCCCCTTGGTGATGCTGGTTATCGTCCCTGTGATCATGGCCATGTTGCCCGGCGTTGAGCTAAAAGGAGGATGGGCATGGGTACCCTTAACCAATGTGGCATTAGCCATAAAAGAGTTAATTAAAGGCACCATGGATTATGGTGAACTGATTGCCATTTTTGGATCCACAGCCATCATTGCCACGGCACTTATTAGTTTTTGTGTGTATTGGTTTAATAAAGAAAAGGTGTTATTCCGATAGTGCTAATTAGGTCACTAAAAAACGCCCTGTATATTACAGGGCGTTTTTTTACCTAAAAGTAGGTTAGGTCTAAAAGCAATAACACAATGGTGCTGTAGGTAACCGAGATAGGAAGGCCAATCTTAATAAAGTGCTTAAAGCGATAATTGGCGGCATTGAATACCAGCAAATTGGTTTGATAACCGTAAGGTGAGATAAAACTCGCACTGGCAGCAAAAGCGACAGCCAGAGCAAAAGGCATCAGTGGCGCGCCGATAATCCCCGCCACGCCGTATGCAAACGGAAACATGAGTGCGGCAGCGGCATTATTGGTAACGAACTCGGTAAGTATAAGGGTTAGCACGTAAATTGTGGCGAGGGCCACAATCCAGTTAGTGTCAGATAAATACGGTATTAACAGTTCTGTACTTAGCGCAATGACACCGGCATTTTCTAATGCAGTGGCCAATGTGAGTGCACCCACAATCACCACAATAAGGTTCAGTGGCATATTGCGCTTAATCTCACCACTATTGGTGACCTTTGCTGCCACAAGAACGGCGGCAAAAAACAGTAAGCCTAAACCAAGATTAAGGATATTCATGGCGGACAGGCCCACCGTGACTAAAAATCCGCCCATGGTTATCCATTCTTGCCGACTGGAAAGGGGACGGGCTATCTTTTGTTCAGACAGAATAAAAAAGTTCTTTGATATACTTTGTCGAGTTTGAAAATCGGGGCCGGCGGCCAGTAACAGAAAA
This sequence comes from Alteromonas sp. 14N.309.X.WAT.G.H12, assembly GCF_036697315.1. Classification (NCBI taxonomy): domain Bacteria; kingdom Pseudomonadati; phylum Pseudomonadota; class Gammaproteobacteria; order Alteromonadales; family Alteromonadaceae; genus Alteromonas; species Alteromonas sp. 14N.309.X.WAT.G.H12. The sequence goes on along the minus strand of NZ_JBAHZB010000064.1, from coordinate 14,880 downwards.
TCACCGGCTTGTAGCTTTATTTCCCCAAGTTTCCCGGATAATTGCTCGCCGTCTCGACGAATGGCCACCACGGCTGCATCAAAAAGGGCTCTAAAGCTAAGGGCTTTTATTGTTTGACCAATAATCTGCGCACGATTAGAAATGATCACCTCGGTAAGGTTTTCGCGCAGGATCCCATCTGCTTCGGCAAACATGGTAAGGCCTTTGATATGGCTTAAGCTATCGAGGTTTTGCACATTGCCGGAGAAAATCAACTTGTCGCCTTCAAGAATGACGAAATCTGGCGTAACCGGAGTAACCAGTTGTTTGTCTCTCACAATTTCCACCAAAAACAATTCAGGGAGATTTCTCAGGTGATTCTCTTCCACCGTCTTACCAATAAGTTCAGACTCGGCCTCAACTTCTGCCTCGACGATATACTCGCGATAGTTAGTTTGTTTATTAGCAATATCAGGCAGCCAGTTGGTGAGTACGTACATCAATAGGCCGCAGCTTAATCCGGCGATCAAGCCATACAGGGTGAAATCCCAAAACGCGAATCCGGGATGACCATGTTCCTGGAGAAAAGAATCCACAATGAGGTTGGTTGACGTACCGATAAGGGTTACCGTTCCCCCTAAAATGGCAGAATAGGACAAGGGGATCAGTAATCGGGAAGCAGGATGATACTGATTTTGTTTAATTGGCCCGATAAGGCTGGCAACTATGGCGGTATTGTTCAGTAACGCTGAGGAGAAAAACGTCAAACCAAATAACCGCCAGTATGACAGGCTAAAACTAGGGGCAACCAGCTTTCGTCCAATTTGTTTGATCAGCGCGGTTTTATCAATGGCGCTACTGACCAATAACAATAATATCAGGGTAATTAACCCTTTATTGGTTAAGTTGTTAAGGACTTCGTCGAATGAAATTTGCTGAGTGATGAGTAGTAACAACACTGTGACAGCAAAAATGGTCGACGGACGCATGCTCGACGCGATAAGCGCAAAAATGGTGCTGAAGAAAATCCCCAGCACCATGATTTGGTTGACATCCATAAAACCTGAAGGCCTCTTACAGCTTACTGATATCGATAGCGTTCCAATGAGGGAAATGCTTACGAACGAGTTCGTTAAATTCTAACTCAAAAGCCGAGAACTCAGGCGTATCGTGTTGCTTATCGTCAGCCAGTTTATCGATAATCATACCTGCACCCACAGTACCGTTAGTGAGTCGGTCGATAACGATAAATGCACCGGTGGCCCGGTTGACGTCGTAGCTGTCACAGGCGATTTGCTGGGTGAACTTAAGATCAACCACACCGATTTCATTTAAGTTTAAATGGGCCGCCTGGGTTTTTTCCAGGGTATTCACATCAATCTGATACTGCACTTCTGCCACTGAACCTGGCGTGGTTTTGGTGGCAAATTTAAAGCTATATTGCTTATGCGGCATCATAGGTTCTTCAGACATCCACACAAGGTGTGACTTAAACTGGCTACCCAATAATGGCAGGTTGTCCGATTTCACAATCATATCGCCACGGGAGATGTCAATTTCATCTTCCAATGTCAGCGTGACTGCTTGGGGAACATAAGCGCGATCCTGATCACCGTCAAAGGTGACAATGGATTTTACTTTAGAGGTTTTCATTGATGGCAGTGCGGTGATTTCATCACCCGGCGCCACTTGACCTGAAACCACGGTACCGGCAAAACCACGGAAGTCGAGGTTAGGACGATTGACATACTGAACCGGGAAGCGGAAGTCATCTGCATTGATATCGTTACCGATTTCAATGGTTTCCAGCATTTCCATCAGCGGCTGTCCATCGAACCAAGGTGACTTGTCACTTTTGTTTACAACGTTATCACCTTCTAAAGCGGAAATAGGCACGAATTGAATATCGGGGATATTCAGGTTCTCAGCAAACTTTAAAAAGTCGGCTTTGATTTCGTTAAACACTTTTTCGCTGAACCCCATCAGGTCCATTTTATTGACGGCAACAATGACGTGTTTAATGCCCAGCAGACTGGCTAAAAATGAGTGACGACGGGTTTGGGTTTTTACCCCAGCGCGGGCGTCAACCATCAGGATGGCCAAATCACAGGTGGACGCACCCGTAACCATGTTGCGGGTATATTGCTCGTGTCCCGGTGTGTCTGCAATAATGAACTTACGTCTGTCGGTAGAGAAATAGCGGTAGGCTACATCAATGGTGATCCCTTGCTCACGCTCAGATTGCAAACCATCTACCAGCAGGGCGAGGTCAACTTTATCACCGGTAGTACCGACTTTTTTACTGTCTTTGGTAATGGCCGCTAATTGATCTTCATAGATCATTTTTGAATCGTGTAGCAGTCTGCCTATAAGTGTACTTTTACCATCATCAACGCTACCGCAGGTTAGAAAGCGCAACAGGTCTTTCTGTTCGTGCTGTTCTAAATAGGCCAGTACGTCTTCTTTCAATAATTCGTTATCAACATTCATGCTTTAAGCGCTCACTAAGAAAAATGGGTTCAACACAGAATCTTTTTGATTGTAGGTTAGGTCTGGGGCGTCATCGGCCAAAGGATTAGCGGGATCAAGCACGGTGACTTTCGCGCCCGCAGCGGTAGCGACTGCGTGGGCAGCGCCGGTATCCCATTCTGACGTTGGACCAAGGCGGGGATAAAGGTGAGCATCACCGGATGCGACCAAACAGAGTTTCAGGGAACTTCCCATCGCAACCAGTTCGGCTTCGCCGCCAAGTTGTTCCAGCAGGGTTTTGATTTCCGGACTTTGGTGAGAACGACTGCCTACCACTTTCCATGTTTCGCCACTGCTGTGTTTTTTTGCCGTGATGGGGTTCATTTCGCCATCTGACTCCAGCCATGCGCCAGCGCCATCAATACCGATATAGGTACGCTTTAACACAGGCGCGTACACCACGCCCATCACTGGCTTACCCTTGTCGATAAGGGCGATGTTAACCGTAAATTCACCGTTCTTTTTGATGAATTCTTTTGTGCCGTCCAGGGGATCAACTAACCAGTATTTATCCCAGGTTTGACGTTCTTCCCAGGCAATATTCGCTGACTCTTCGGATAAAATCGGCAAGTCAGATATTGCAGCAAGCCCTTCGACAATCACGTTGTGCGCCGCTAAATCAGCTTCTGTGAGTGGGCTGGTATCTTCTTTTTCATAAATGGCAAAATCTTTTTCGTAGATTTCCATAATCTTGTCACCAGCGGCTTTGCTGATGCTAACAATTTGTTCTGCTAATGGATCAGGTAATGCCATTACACAAGTCCTTTTTCTTCGAGCATAGTATACAAGCGCTCTGCGGTTTGCTCTGGGGCTTCGTCTTTGTAGGTCAGATGAATTTCCGGGTTTTGAGGCGCTTCGTAGGTCGAAGAGATACCGGTAAAATCTTTAATTTCCCCAGCACGCGCCTTTTTATACAAGCCTTTAGGATCACGTTGCTCGCAGACATCTAAGGGAGTATCAACAAAGATTTCAACGAACTCACCGTCTTCCAACAGATTCCGACAGTAATCCCGGTCTACCTGAAACGGCGAAATAAATGCCGTTAGCACGATAACGCCAGAATCAACAAACAATTTAGCCACTTCGCTTACCCGGCGAATATTTTCAACGCGGTCTTTATCGCTGAAACCTAAATCGCCGCATAAGCCATGGCGAACATTGTCGCCATCAAGTAAGTATGTGTGTTTGCCTTGTTCCTGAAATTTCTTTTCCAGTAAGTTCGACAAGGTGGATTTGCCAGAACCACTAAAACCGGTAAGCCATAACACCCGGGGCGTTTGTCCCAGGCTTTTCGAACGGGATGATTTATTCACCTCGTGCTGATGCCAGACAATATTCGCGGACATTAGAAATAACCTTCCATTTTCTTTTTCTCCATAGAACCGGCACTGTCGTGGTCAATGACCCGACCTTGACGTTCGGAGGTTTTGGTTAACAGCATTTCCTGAATGACTTCAGGTAAGGTTGCTGCAGTAGATTCAACCGCACCGGTCAGTGGATAACAGCCGAGTGTGCGGAAACGGACAGAGCGCATTTCAGGTGTTTCACCCTCTTCTAACGGCATGCGTTCGTCATCAACCATAATAAGTACGCCGTCACGCTCTACTACCGGACGGGGTTTGGCTAAATACAGTTGAGGAATATCAATATTTTCCAGATAAATATATTGCCAGATATCCAGCTCAGTCCAGTTAGACATAGGGAATACACGGATACTTTCGCCTTTGTTGACTTGTGAATTATAAATATTCCACAACTCAGGACGTTGGTTTTTAGGATCCCAGCGATGGTTACTGTCACGGAACGAGTAAACCCGTTCTTTCGCGCGGGATTTTTCTTCATCACGACGGGCACCACCAAAGGCAGCATCAAACTTATATTTGTTTAATGCTTGCTTGAGTGCGGCGGTTTTCATCACGTCGGTGTGTTTTGCACTGCCGTGGCTAAAGGGACCAATACCCGCATCCACGCCTTCCTGATTGATATGAACCAAGAGATCAAAACCGTATTTTTTGGCTTGTTGATCACGAAACTCAATCATCTCACGGAATTTCCACGTGGTATCCACGTGTAATAAAGGGAAGGGGATTTTACCCGGTGCAAACGCTTTGCGAGCCAGGTGTAAAAGCACGGAGGAATCCTTTCCGACAGAATATAACATGACCGGATTTTCAAATTCCGCGGCAACTTCGCGGAAAATGTGGATGCTCTCGGCTTCGAGTTGTTTCAGATGGGTAATCGACGGAATTTCTAAAGTCATTTTCGAGTCCGATAGTTAAGGTTATATGCTAAACAATTATATGCTTAGAACCCTAACATATTTATAGGTAAAAGTGGTATGCCAATTTGCTATACGAAATAGCTGTTTTATACCTTAGCGGCAAATTTACCTGCACATCAAGACCCTTTGCGCTTTGTTGGCATATCTGGTCATACCATGAAGTAGGAATATGACCAGATGATTTCACCATGGCTTTTATTTTTTTATTGCGCCATTGGCTGTTTTTACCTGTCTGAACTGTTGCAGCTTTTCACTAAAGGCATCAAACACATCTACCACGCCTTCCCGGGGTTTTCCGCTTTTGCTTAATACCATGATGGTGAGACTGGATAAAATAAAGCCGGGGACAATTTCATACAACCAGTTGCTTAGGCTTTGGCCGTCGACTTCCACTGAAATCCACACCAGTACCGTCACTGCACCTACGATCATTCCACCTAACGCCGCCCGTCGAGTCATTTCTCTTTTAAATAAACTAAAGAGTACTAACGGCCCAAATGCGGCACCGAAGCCGGCCCAAGCATTACTGACTAATGATAGGATGGTACTGTTTCTGTCATAGGCCAGATAAATGGCAACTAAGGCGACCAATACAACAGAAAGGCGTCCGGCAATAACCAACTCTTTATCGGACGCATCGCGACGTAAAAATGCCTGATAGAAATCGCTGGTTAATGAACTGGATGTCACCAGTAATTGGGAGGAAATGGTGCTCATAATGGCGGCCAGGATCGCCGCCAGTAAAAAGCCGCCCACAAACGGATGAAACAATAATTGAGACAAATAGATAAAGATGGTTTCAGGATCGATGCTGGCATCTTTTTGGGTAACATAGGCCAGCCCAAATAAACCTGTCATCAGAGCGCCGCTGATGGAAACGATCATCCATGACATCCCAATGTTGCGGGCTTTAGGGACATCGTCTACTGACCGAATAGCCATAAAGCGAACAATAATGTGAGGCTGCCCGAAATACCCTAACCCCCACGCCAGCAATGAAATGAGGGTGAGAAGGGATAAGGAGGTACCGGTTTTAGCATCGGTAAATAAGGCTAACAAGGTAGGATCAATGGCATTAACGGCATCGAGGGCGTCACTGAATCCCCCGAGTTCATAAATCACCACCGCTGGCACCATAACAAGGGAGATAAACATAATGCAGCCCTGTACGAAGTCGGTAATACTCACCGCCATGAAACCACCGAACAAGGTATAAGCCACCACCACGCCAGTGGTGACGTATAAGCCGGTTTCGTAACTTAGTCCGAAGGACGACTCAAACAGTTTTCCGCCAGCAACCACACCGGAAGAGGTATAAAGGGTAAAAAAGATCACAATGACCACCGAGGCGATAACCCGCAAAATACGGGTATTGTCGGCAAATCGGTTTTCAAAAAAATCGGGGAGGGTGACGGCGTTGTTCGCGATTTCCGTATAAATACGAAGACGAGGGGCCACCAGTAGGTAGTTGGCTAATGCCCCTAAGGTGAGTCCTACAGCTATCCAGCCGGCTGACACGCCGGAAACAAACATGGCGCCGGGTAAGCCCATCAGCATCCAGCCACTCATGTCCGAAGCTCCGGCAGATAATGCGGTAACCGCCGGGCCTAACTGGCGTCCTCCGAGCATGTAGCCTTCCACGCTGGTATCGGTTTGACGATAGGCAAACAAGCCTATTGCCAGCATCGCCACAAAATAAATACCGAGAGAAATCAGGGTGCCTGTTGCCATAATCCTTGGATGTCCTGTTTGTTTTTTTCTTTATGCTAACAGGAACGTCTACAGGTCTCTATGCCAGTAACACAGATTCTGCTAAGGGGTGGATATATTAAAAGGGAAAGGCAGAAGGCAATGGCAGCCGGTTCAGGCTGCCGGATAACTTAAGTAGAGAAAATGATGGTACTTTTTACTTTCTCCATCATGGGTTCCAAGTTGGCGTTTTTCTCGCCAACAACCATAATATTGGCTTTCTCGGTGCTCCAGCTTTCACCGTGATATTTATCATCCGCAAAGGACGTGGGCATATCCATATTGTCTTTATGGGGAATGACAAACACGGACATCTTCCCTTGTTCTGTGTTCAAAATCAGATGTAGGCTGCGAATGGTATTTAAATGGCAGTAGTTTGCTACGGTAACGTCACCGATGGGCGCAGAGAAGGCACCACCAAATCCAGCCAGTTTCGCATTGATTTGCTGAATATCAAGATCCTCTGCCGACGGCGGAATCTCCATTTCGGCATAGCGCATGTGAACCAAGGCATCGGTACCAATATTCTCTGGTTCATACTGATAAATCATAGTGCCCGTAATACCGGCGACAAAGGCTACCGAAGCGGCCATGGCAATGAACCAACGACTTTTACGCTTATGCTTGTTGAACTCTTCGGTTGTTTGTTGCCAAATAAGCTTGTGAGCCAAATCTTCAGGCACGGGAACCTTGATGGCTTGGCATAACTGATGATCCAACGCTTGTAACGAGGCTTTTAATCTGGCTTTGTCACTGTCACGATTTATCGCATCTTTCACGTCTTTGTCTGTTGTGCCTGGATTGGCAAACACGCGGCGACGAAACTCTAAATCATCCATTAGTACGACCTCTTTCACTTGACGCATCTTGTTCCAGCATATCCTTGAGCTGATTTCTTGCACGAAAAAGACGTGTCATAACGGTATTTTTGTTTAATTCCAATTGTTGCGCAATTTCCTCGCCCGAATAGCCGAATATGAGCTGCAGTAATAGTGGTTCTCGGTAATCCACGGGCAATCTGGCTATGAGGATCCGTAACTCTTCATGGTCGCCTTCCTGTTTTGCGTGAAATGCGTCATCGGTGACCTGTACGTCGTCGATATCCACTAAATCAAGTTGTTTACGTTCAAATCGCCGGGCATTTTCACGCCGAACAATGGTAATGAGCCAGGATTTAGCCGATTTCTCATCTTTTAAAGAGTCGAGTGAACGCCAAGCCCGAAGAAAGGTTTCTTGTGCTATGTCTTCGGCTATGGAACCGTCACGGGTTAGCCAGTATGCATACCGGTAAATATCGCCATGAAAAGCATGAACCAGCGCTTCATAGCGTTTTTGTTTTTCTTTCATGACAGAGTAGACCTGACTAGTCACAAATAACTTTCACTCTTTATTTTTTTTTAAGACTAGATGGATTTAGGTGATAAATAAACAAAAAGTATGAAGTAAAAAAATAGCAGCACATTTGTATGCTGCTATTTTCGGCGTCTTGTTGATATTAAAGACTTTTGGTTTTTTCTATCCACTTACGGGTTTTTTCTTCCAACAGTGTTAATGGCATTGGGCCATCTTTTAGAATTTCGTCATGGAAGTCGGCATAGGAGAATTTATCACCCAACGCCTGTTGCGCTTCGTCACGTAGCGACATGATTTTAAGCTTTCCAATCATGTAAGCGGTGGCTTGTCCTGGCATGGCGATATACCGTTCAATGGCTTTTACCACATCGGATTTCGGATTAGGCGTGTTGTCCATTAAATATTGAATCCCGTCCTCACGTGACCATTTTTTCGCGTGTATACCGGTATCTACCACCAATCGACAGGCGCGCCATAACTCCATGGCCAGACGACCAAAATCGGAGTAGGGATCGTCATAAAAGCCCATGTCTTTTGCCAGTTCCTCAGAATATAGTCCCCAGCCCTCGGTATACGCGGTGGCTGGCAGGTATTTCTGGAATTGGGGAATACTGGTCAGTTCCTGGGCAATCGCCCGCTGCATATGGTGGCCTGGGATCCCTTCATGAAACGCCAGGGCTTCCATCTGATATGTGGGCATGGCATTCATCGCATAAAGGTTGGCGTAATAAATCCCAGGTCGACTGCCATCGGCCGCCGGACTTTGATAAAAGGCTTTTCCTGCAGATTTTTCTCGAAAGGGCTCCACCCGTTTGACCACAATGTCGGCTTTTGGCAATAAACCAAAATAATCGGGAAGTGCTTCACGCATTTTATCGATGGCGGCTTTGGCGTCTTTAAGGTATTCGCTACGGCCTTCATCGGTATTGGGGTAATAAAATTGGGGATCAGTACGCATGAATTCGAAAAATTCTTGCAACGTGCCGCTAAATCCTACGTCTTGTTTGATTTTCTCCATGGCCAAATGGATACGATCCACATTTTCCAGCCCAATTTGATGAATTTCTTCGGCAGTTAAATCTGTGGTGGTAAACCAGGCAAGGCGATTGGCATACCATTTATCCCCATCGGGTAAGCGCCAAACACCGTCACCTTCAGGTGACAGGGTACGTTGGTGGGCAAAGGCATCAATTAAATCATCGTAAGCCGGTTTTACAGATGTGAGTAACGCGGCTTTAGCTTCACCTAACAGGTTGTTTTTTTCCACTTCGTCAATATCGAGTTTTTCCACTTTTTCGTTGAAATCCTGCCAAATGGTTGACGGGGCACCGGAAGGATCAAAAGGCGTACCGGAAACCACGTTTTGGGCCGCGGCAATCATTTGATCATAAGCCCATTTAGGCGGAAACACGCCGACCTTTTCCCGGTTTTTCATTTGCTCGATAACCTGGGCAAAATAGCTATCCACTTTATCTAACCGCGCGATATAGGCTTTCGCATCTTCAACGCTGCTTACGCGGTGAATATTAATCAGAAAGCTGGGAACCTGGGTATGGGCAGCACGAAACTGGTGAACTATGTATCTGTGATAGCGGAATTTATCATTTTCTAGCTGTCGCTCAATGCCTTGTCTGTACAAACGAAGACTCAGCTGTTCCTGCTCACTGAGTTGGCTAGTATCAAAACTGTCTAGAACGTCCAGTCTGTTTTTCTTCAATGCCATGGTCTGGTCGATAAACTCATCAGAGATATCTGTCCATTTATCGTAATCCCACTTTTTACCCATGTAACTTTGACGCATGGGATCACGACGAAGATCTTCTTCAAAGGTGCGTTCAAAAAACGCACTTAATCTTTCTGATTCAGATTGGCTTTGTGTACTTTCCTGTAACACCGGCGCAACAGAAGACGTTTCAGGTTTTTCGGGAGCCGGAGAGCAGGCCGTTAGACTGGCCATGAGAAGGGTAAAAGAGGAGAGTTTCGTCGTTGTGTGTTTAACCATGGAGGTCCCTTACTTATTTTTATGTCTGATAAAGCACACCACCTAAGGTGATGTGCTGTGCGGATACAGAGGTTGCAACGACAGATCCTGACGTTGCTGGCGTTGTACTTGCGTTCTTAATTGAACAATCTCTTTCATCAACGCCGTTTTATCTATCTTATCTTCGCCGAGACCATACTGATTGGCAAGCAAAGCGTCAATTTGTTGCTGAATGCGGGACTCACAAGATTGTGCATCGTTATTGGCCCTATCGATAGACAGATCTTTTCGCCATTGGCTCCATGCTTGTTGAATTTGCCCCGGAGTACCGTTTTGTACGACATGTTTAAGGTGATGAAAACGGGCCTTTTCTGCCTTATCCACTGCAAGGGTTGGCGATGAGGGGGCTAGGGTACTGTTAAGGAGTTTGCGTCTAAAATAAATAACCGTTGCGCTCCATCCCGCTAACGTCAACAACCACAAAATAATAAATATCCACAAAATAAACGTGTTGGCGGAACTTGGAGGGGGCACGTTTTCGGTCACCGCAGCAGGCGTTGTCTGTGCTGGCGCAGGGGCGTTAGGCACAGTATTGGGCACGGCTGGCACCGGTTGTGTTGCTCCAGAGGCAGCCGGAGACACAGTGATTTCCTTGGCCGGTAAGGTGGCGTATTCCGTTTGTCCCGTTAGCACGTTAAACCATGGTACTGTGATCTTGGGAAGCACAAACTTGCCAGCTTGATTTGGGATCATAGCCAAAGACTCAACACGCTGAGCGATGAGGGTATTGTTTTTATTTACCGTGCTCGTATTGGCCTGATCCGGATACAGTTTAAAGGCCGGGGGATAGACTTGTGGCAGTTCGGGTAACTGTTCTTCCACCACGCCCATGGCTGTTAATGTAATGGTTCTGGTGATAGGTTCGCCCACCATAAATTCTTGATTTTTTGGCCACTCTTCACTAATTGATACGTATTCACTGGGTAACCAATGGTAATCAATGTTGGCGGGAACAGGCTTCACCTCCACGGTGACATCCGGTCCTCTGCGGTTAATTTGTTTGGTTCGATTGAAAAAGCCAAAATTGGTGTTGGGATCTTGTACTACCACGTCGCCGCTAAATACCGGCCCTTTGATGGTATATGTGCCCGAAGCCTGAGGCACGATGGCATAGTTGCGCTCTATCACCTGATACCGTTTACCATTGACGATGTCAGAATACTGTTTGTCTTCACCAAGTTGCTGAATTTGGGCATTGTCCAGTACCGGCGCTTGCAGGCTTCCCCGTTCGATCCCTGAGGATAAATACAATTTGGTGGTATAAAGCAATTGCTGGTGCAAATAAACACTTTGGGTATCCACATTAGTGGTGACGTAAAAGTCGCGGTTTGATTGACCTGTGCCACTTTTCACCGGTATGACTCTTACGGTAATGGGTTGGGTTTGTTTTCCTTCCACGGTTAAGGCTGGAATAATGAAATTACCTTCTCCTCTGGGAAACAAGGTAGTCGTCCAGGTTGTGGTTTCTTCTTTATCGAAATTGATGATGCGTGTTTGTGAACTGACAGAGGTTCTGCCCACCACGAAGTCTTTTAAAAGCGGAGAGCTATCGAAGGCATCTCGATCCGCGTCACCATGGGCGATCACGGTTAGTTGAATGGCCTCATCCACCATCACAGGGTTTTTGTCTATGGTGGCTTCTACTTGGGAAACATCGGCCATTGCTGCGGGTATACGAAGGAGTATTAACAGCCAGATAATTTGTAGTTTTTTCATTACCATTCACTCCGGTTTGAAGGCGGTCCCTGACGTTTTCGTTGTTGGGCTTCCAATTGCATTTTTCGCTTTAACAAGAAAGCGGGATCGTCAGGGATTTTTTTCATCAGATTTTCCAAGCGTTGCATTTTTTCTTTTTCTTCATCGGTGAGTTCTGCCGGTTGCCCTTGAACACCTTTGGTGGTGGCATCTTGGTTTTCCTCGCCAGATTGGGACGCAGAGGCAGATGATGATGATTCATCTTCAGGAGGCTGATTATCTTCCTTGTTCTGTTCGCCGCGTTGATCTGATCCTTCGTCGGAAGGTTTATTGTCGTCTTGTTGAGGCAAAGAACTGTCAGCACCTTGCTGATCCTTATTCTCATCGCTATTATTTGGGTTTCCTTGGTCATTATTTTGTGGGTTGTTTTGCCCATTATCTTGACCATCGCTGTTTTTATCTTGGTTTGACGAGTTATTACCAGCATCATCATTTTGTTGCTGCTTGTCTTTATTGTCGTCTGATTGCTGTTGGTTTTGATCGTTATCTTGATCTTGCTGCTTTTGTTGTTCTTGTTGTTCTTGTTGCTGTTTAAGCTTTTCTACCAGTTCTTTATTGGCTTTGGCATCGGTAAAGTCCGGCTGCAACGCTAACGCTTGCTCATATTGTTTTATGGCTTCGTCCAGTTTGCCTAACTGAGCCAAGGTATTGCCTTGGTTGTAACGGGCTTCGGCACCTTCTACTTGAGAAAAGGCCTCTAAGGCGGCGTCATAATTCCCCTCTTTATATGCAGCCGCTCCCCGCCAAGCCGGATCTTTAAATTGTTTACTGGCTGTGGCGTAGTCATCGGCATTGTAGGCTTCCAGCCCTTGCTGATCACGATTGAGAAAGGGTTTTTTATACCAACTGATGCTATGGGGCGGCGTTTCATCGCTGGTGGTTTGCGCAACAGCGGGGGCCGGGGCTGCCCACATCCAGGGTAAGATAACAAATACCGCAATCAGACCACGTCTGAAGCTGTAAGCGGCAAACGGCATGAGCAAAAGCAGTAGCCAAGGGCCGAGTTCGTCCCACTGATCCCCCTTGTTAGTGCTTTTTTCATCACTTTCTTTGGCATCAGGATTTATCCATTGATTACTCAGCAATGTTTTAATGTCCGAATCATCGGCACTGATGGTGGCATAGCTACCACCACTTCGACGGGCAATATTGGACAGTTGATCGCTGCGCATTTTCGGGATCACAATTTGGCCATATCGGTCTTTTAATAATTCGCCGTTAAGTTGTCGTATTGGGGCACCTTGGCTGGTGCCAACGCCAAGAATATTGACTCGATAGGGCAGGTCGCTTAACAGTTTGACGATATCATCGTTCTGATCCATGGAAATACCGTCTGTGATCCAGTAAATATCCCCTTGTTGATAGCCGGCATTGTTTAACAAATCTGCCGCTTCAGATAAACCACGGTAAGGATCGCTACCGCTAACGGGCATAATTTCAGGGCTTAAGCCCGGTAACAACGCCACCAAATTACCTGCATCTGTGGTTAACGGACTGATGGTAAATGCGTCTCCGGCATAGGCAACCAGCCCCATTTCCCCTTCATCAATAGCATGAATTAAATCGATGGCTTTGTATTTTGCCCGAGTTAAACGGTCGGGACTAATATCTGTTGCCCGCATGGACAACGACATGTCGAGTACCACCACATGGCCTTGTTGTACCTGAAATACCGGTTGTGGCAAGCGTTCCCAGGTGGGGCCCGCCAGCGCAATAACGGCCAAACTCCAACACCAAAATAGTAACCATAGTGGCGGTTGTTTCGTTGGCTTGTTTTCACCTGTAACCAAGTGCAGATATAAGTGAGGGGCAATGACCTGTTGCCAGCCAGATTGCTTTGCCCGAAATTTCTTCACTGCAATAAATAAAACCAGCAAAGGCACCAGAGCCAGTAACCACATGGGACGTATAAAGTGAAAATCATGGATAGGTAGGGTCATTATTCTTGGTTCTCCCTACGACCTGTTGAAATCAAAAACCATAAACCTCGGGCACTGTATGAAAGGGGCGGTAATAGGCTAAGTAGCAGCGCCAATGCCAAAGGGTAATAGAATAATGCGGTGCGAGGGCGCATTTTACGGGCCTCACCTTCAATGGGTTCCAGTTCATCAAGGGTGTGGTAAATGGTATTTAACTCATCGGTATTTCGGGCTCTAAAATAACGTCCGCCGGTGGATTCGGCGAGATCGGTAAGCATCTTTTCATCTAGTTCCTGAGAGGGGTTTACCTGACGACTGCCAAAAAAGCTACGTACCAGCATTTTGTCAGCGCCCACACCAATAGTGTAAAGGGTTGCGCCACTTTCGACGGCTAATTCTTTTGCTTGTTCGGGGGTGATATTACCGGCGGTATTTTGGCCATCGGTAAGTAAAATAACCACATTATTGGTTTCATCGCGTTGTTTAAAGCGTTTTACTGCCAGTCCAATGGCATCGCCAATGGCGGTTTGTTCACCCACTAACCCAATGACGGTTTCATCCAGTAATCGCGCGACTGTTTCTCTGTCATAGGTCAGCGGCGCCTGCAAATAGGCGGTGTCTGCAAATAAAATAAGTCCCAGTCTGTCACCGACCCGCCGGGCAATAAAATCATCAAGGACCGATTTAATCATGGACAAACGGTTGACCTGTCGGCCATTGACCTGCATATCTTCGATTTTCATACTGCCTGACAGATCCACGGCCAGCATCATTTCCCGGCCTTCATTGGGAATGCTAATAGGATCGCCTAACCATTGGGGACGAGCCGCTGCCGCAATGAGGCAAATCCAGGTCAATAAACCGATAAATAATAAGCTTCGTGAGCGCCCGCCTTTCGTGGTGGGCAAAGTGTCTCCGGGTAACAGTAACGGCATACGTAAGGCCGCAGACTGACTCTTTTCACGGGGCGGTAAGATAAAAAACAGTAACGGAAGAGGGAGCGCAAACCATACCCACCACCAAGCAAATTCAAACATGACTTGGTCTCTCCTTGATAGTCGAAAAAGGAGTAAAGCGGGCTATACGGGCCTGTTTTACCCAAATCAACGCCGCTTGTTGATAATCATTAAACCCGCTATGGCTTTGTGCTGCAGGCTGATAAAGGGCCTGTTGCAAACCACTAAGAGGCTCAGCAATTTTTTGGCTGTGCTTTTGTGTTACTTGTGTCAGCAGATAAGCGTGCCATTTATCACCATAAAGACTGGCGGTGTTAC
>NZ_JBAHZB010000063.1:0-19959 GCF_036697315.1 Alteromonas sp. 14N.309.X.WAT.G.H12 | reverse complement strand
GTACAGGACGGGGTGAAGATAGCGATGATGATCATCATCCGCTTTATTTTGCCCGTTTGCAGTGGAATTTTTTAGGGAAAGAAGTCCCCTTCTCTGGCAGCGATGTGTCTATTTCAGAAACGCCGATGGCGAGTATTGGGTTTGGTAGCGCCTGGAACCGTAGTCGCTATACCCGCTTCTCTACCTCAGGAGGCAGTGAACTCTCGGGATTTGAAGAAGGTGTGGATGGTCAGTATTCCATTAAACAGCATACGGTTGACGCGACCTATTTCTACGCAGGCTTTAATGGTCAGGGTGAATATCACGAAAAGGAAGTGACGGATCGGCTATCTGGTGAAGTGCGTACGCTACGGGGCTATTATTTACAAGGGGGTTACTTTTTTCATCAATTGATTCCTCAATGGCCTAAAGCCCTTGAAGTTGCAGCGCGTTACGCACGCTTCACGCCAGATTCAACTGCCAGTACACGTCAATACGAGCATGCCGTGGCCCTTAACTGGTTTATTTCAGGCCACAATAATAAGATTACCGCTGATGCGACCCGGTTTAACTATGAAGAAGATCTTATCGGCGCAGTACACGAATGGCGCTACCGCTTGCAGTGGGATATCTCCTTTTAACGCTTCAAGTAGAAGTATTGTGTAGATAATTACTAGTACTTAATTGCTAATATATTTATCTAACACATTGCTTTTTAAACACAATCCTGCAATATTAATACAGTCTACCGTAAGCAAATTGCATTTGCTTACGGGGGTTTTACTGTCTAATTTGTTGGAGTAGAACGAAAAACGCGCAATCTTATTGTGTGTTCTCAACGTTTACGTATCAAGGAGGATAACAGCAAGGTTATATTTACTCCCTCTGATACCGCCCGTCATGTTAGCTTAAACACTGTCATAATTTGTCCTTAATGGACATCACGTCACGTATAAGTTTGTAGGATTTATAGAAAGGAGAATTAAGGTGAGCGAAACACCCACGGAAGTAACAAATACCTCAGATAGTAGCGCTAAAATTGTATACATACTGTATTTGGTTGGGCTCTTTTTTGGGATCACCGGTATTATCGGTGTCGTAATGGCCTATATTAATAAGTCGGATGCGCCAGAATGGCTACAGTCCCATTACAAATTCCAAATCAGAACCTTCTGGATTGGTTTTCTGTACTTATTTATAGGGTCTATTTTATCCGTTATTATCGTAGGATGGTTTGTCCTCCTATTCTGGGTGATCTGGTTAATTGTCCGCTGTGTTAAAGGCATGAAAGCACTGGAAAACAAACAAGCACACCCAAATCCAGACAGCTGGATGTTTTAATACTAAAACACGGAAGCGCCCCAATCAGCGCTTCCGTGTTTTTTGTTTTCTTACCATTAGCATCCTGCTTCACCGTACACCGCCCTTCCCTTTGCAATACACGCCTTTTCTTTAAGAAGCCGACCAACGGCTGATAGATAGGTGTTTACTTTATCGTGACTTTTGCATCACTTACCCAGGTCTCGGTGATGGCTTTATCATCTTTAGTAAGGTAGGCGCGAATGCTCACAGGATCATTATTGTCTTGCTTATAATCAAAGGTTAAACGCCATTGTTCAGTACCAACAACGGGATAAGCCCCAATGGGTTCAATAATTTCGCCATTTGAGGCTTCAACAACGGCTTTGACGCCACTGTCTCTATCTAATTCTTCTAATACCGGCCCTTCAAAATCAATGACCATTTTATTCACGCCCTCAGGAACAGGTTGGCCAGGTATGCCCCCTAAACCCTGTCGCGTGTTCACTACGGTGGCCAGTTTCGCCGGTTTGGGATCACTGGGACGCCACTCTATGTCATAGGAAAAAGTAAATTCATCGCCTTTACGGGCGGGCTTTTCCGGTACCCAATACGCCACGATATTATCGAAAGTTTCATCTTTCGTTGGGATCTCGACTAATTGCACTGCGCCTTTACCCCAATCGCCAATGGGTTTTACCCAAGCAGAGGAACGTTTATTATAGAATACGCCATCATCCTGATAGTGCGCGAAATCACGATCTCGTTGGATAAGCCCGAAGCCTTTTGGGTTTTCATCCATAAAACTGTTAGTTGATACCGCACTAGGATTATTCAGAGGACGCCAAATATACACATCTGAGCCCGTGTGAATCGCAAGGCCGTCACTATCGTGGATCTCTGGACGCCAGTCTTTGGCAAGGGTTTTCTCTTTTTGGGAATACCAATACATACTGGTGAGCGGTGCGATGCCTAAACGTTCTACATCGTTACGCATATACAAGTTTGCGGTCACCGACGTTATGTGACCTTTTGCTTCTTTATTATCTTTCGCCAAGCCAAAACGGTATGCACCGGTAATCGATGGGCCTTCAAGTAACGCCCAAACCGTTAAATCGTCGCCCTTTTTCTCGGCAGGGCCTAACCAAAAAGCGGAAAATCGGGGAAATTCTTCCGGCTGGTTCATTCCTGTATTAATGGCGATGCCCCTTGCTGAGAGTCCATATTGGCCTTCCGGGCCGTCAGTGCGAAAATAGGATGCGCCAAGGAACGAAACCCAATCGGGTTTAAGGCCCGGTCGCATTACACGAAAACCGGCAAACCCAAATCCCTCGGGTAAATCGTGTGCCGGGCTATCGGCAGGCATATCAAAAAAATCATTGCTAAAGGGGACTTCACTAACGATGTTTTCATCGTCTCTTACATACACTCTTACCGGTTGGGGAAAATACCGCCCAGGATAGAACAACTGTACCGGCGATTTTTTTCCATCAACGTATAAGCTCTCATCTTCTTTAAAACGTATCTTCCAATGTTGATCATAATCAATCTTATCGATTAACTCAGGTGACGGTACAACGGCCGGCGCATAAGGTTGAGCGGCATTCGTTTTTGCCATTGTTTTTAAATCTTCAAAGGTAAACTCAGCTTTATCGCTATTTGTTGCTGCTTGTACTGACATCGAGATAGAAAAAATAATCGCGATAGAAGACGTTAAATTCATATAAGGAGATCTCCAATAAATTAAGCTTTGTATAAAGTGAGTATGCCTTTAAGTGCGCAAAGTATAAGGGGAATTAAAGCAATGTACTATTTTCTTTAATCATTGTTTTATCGCCCGGTGTTACTGCACTAAACCCCTACTTATTCTTATTTGGCCTAGAAATTGGATCAAAATTTGTTTTTTTATATACAAAACCAAACTGAAAAGCGTGCTGCTATGGGCGGTAATAGAAGTCAACAGATTGTGTGAATGGGGCCGGCGAACCGGCCCTTTCACTTTACAACGGGGATGGCGTTTTTCTACGGTGTACCAGGCTATATAACGCTGGCAATACAATTAAAGTTAAAACGGTGGAGGAAATAACGCCACCGATGACAACCGTCGCTAAGGGACGCTGTACTTCTGCACCTGTACCTGTGTTTAAGGCCATGGGCACAAAGCCAAGACTGGCCACAAAGGCTGTCATTAACACCGGACGCAGACGAATAACGGCTCCGTCGACAATGGCATTCAATAGATCGCCGTTTTTATGCCAAAGATCACGAATAAAGGTCACCATAACAAGACCGTTTAACACCGCCACACCAGATAAGGCGATAAAACCTACGCCAGCAGAGATGGACAAGGGCATATCTCGTAGCCACAGAGCAAACACGCCACCGGTTAACGCTAAGGGAACCCCAGAAAAAATAATTAACCCGTCTTTAAGTGAGCCAAAAGCCATGACTAATAAACCAAGAATAATGGCCAAGGTTACCGGCACCACAATACTTAATCGTGCACTGGCCGACTGGAGCTGCTCAAAGGTGCCGCCAAAATCTAGCCAGTATCCGCTGGGGATTTCAACGTGTTGCTGAATTTGCTGTTTTACGTCATCAACAAAAGAGCCGAGATCCCGTTCTCTCACATTGGTGGTAACAACGACGCGACGTTTACCGTTTTCTCGGCTAACCTGAGCCGGTGCTGGTTTAATGGAAAGATGGGCAATTTCACTTAGCGGAATATAGCCACCGTCAGGCAGGGCGACAGGCAATGCACCAAACTGATGAACATCGTTACGAATACCCTCTGGTAGTCTAATGGCCAAAGTAAAACGGCGATCGCCCTGATATATTTCACCCACACCTTCACCGCCAATTGCTGCCGCCAAAAAAAACTGTAAATCGGCCACATTCAGACCGTAGCGAGCCAATTCTGTGCGATCTGGTTCAATGGATAATAGGGGTATGCCTTCGACTTGTTCAACGCGGGCGTCTGCAGCACCTTCAACGTTTTTAACCACAGCTAAAATGTTATCGGCGGTGCGTTTTAAGATGGAAAGATCATCACCAAAAATTTTAATGCCAAGATCAGAGCGCACACCGGAGATTAATTCATTAAAGCGCATCTGTATGGGTTGCGTAAATTCGTAATTGTTACCCGGTACGCTCTTGGCCTTCTTTTCAATAAGGGCCACCAGATCTTCTTTTGCCATATCTGGATTTCGCCACTGGCTGCGAGGCTTAAGTAGCACAAAGGTGTCTGTGACATTGGGTGGCATAGGATCCGTGGCAATATCCGGCGTACCAATACGGGAGAAAACCTTCTTCACTTCAGGTACCACAAGCAAAACATCTTCTAAGGTTTTTTGCATCGCCACCGATTGACTCAAACTGGTGCCCGGTATACGCATAGCGTGTAGCGTAATATCACCTTCATCAAGTTGTGGAATAAACTCAGAACCCAACGTGCTCATCAGCCATGTTGATGCTACCACGAGCAAAAGTGCGCTAGATACAATTAACAGGCGCATTCTAAGTACGGCTTTTAATACCGGCCTATAGAGGGATTTACTGTACCGAACAATCATATTGTCATTTTTTGGCATCTTGCCTTTCATAAATACCGCCACCATAGCCGGTACAAGGGTAAGAGCAAAAATCATAGCCGCAATAAGGGCCATTACCACCGTGGCTGCCATGGGATAAAACATTTTCCCTTCTACGCCCGTGAGGGTGAAAATGGGAATATACACCACGGTAATAATAACCACGCCAAACAACGCCGGACGGATCACCTCAACGGTTGCACCATAAACCAGATCCAGACGTTGCTTTATCGGTAGTAGGCCTTTTTGTTGGGCATTGGCAAGGCGGCGCATGCCGTTTTCAACAATGATCACCGCACAATCTACGATCAGGCCAAAATCTAATGCGCCCAAACTCATCAAATTTGCAGTTACACCGGTTTGTACCATGCCAAACAGGGTGGCTAACATAGACAATGGGATCACTGCGGCAGTAATCAACGCTGCCCGCAAATTACCCAGTAACACAAACAATACCACGATAACCAGCAGCGCCCCTTCCAGCAGGTTGGTTTGTACCGTATGAATGGTTTTGTTTACCAGTTCGGTTCTGTCATAAACGGTTCGTAGGTATACACCATCAGGTAGAGAGGCTTTAACGGCTTCTAATTTATCGGCAAATTCCTTCGCTACCTGTTGGGCGTTTTCTCCCACTAACATCATGGCGATGCCAATCACGGTTTCTTTACCGTCAGCTGTCGCTGCGCCAGAGCGCAACTCTTTACCAATAGCGACTTCTGCCACATCTTTTACAAATACCGGGGCATTGTGGTGTTTTCCCACCACCACTTGTTCAATGTCGGCAATGGTGTTTAGTTGTCCCGGTAAGCGTACAAGCAGTTGTTGGCCATTTTGTTCAATAAACCCTGCCCCTCGATTATTATTATTGTTTCGTAAGGCATGGGCTAGATCACTGAAGGAGATTTCATGCTCAAGCAATAGCTTGGGATCCGGTAATACATGGAACTGCTTGTTGTAGCCTCCAAAGGTATTAATTTCCACAATGCCTGATACCTGAGCGAGTTGAGGCTTTATGATCCACTCCTGAATCTCTCGCAGGGCGATGGCATCAAATGCAGTACCGTCAGCTTTTTGGGCATCAGGCGCCGCTTCAATGGTGTACATAAAAATCTCACCGAGTCCACTGGCTATGGGCCCCATGGTCGGCTCGATTTGCGCCGGTAAACGGCTTTTGATGGCACCAAGGCGCTCATCAATAAGGTTACGGGCAAAGTAGATATCTGTGCCCTCTTTAAAAACAACCGTAATTTGGGATAACCCATATCGAGAAATAGAACGGGTGTATTCCAGTTGGGGTAAGCCGTACAGGGCGGTTTCGATGGGAAATGTCACCCGTTGTTCTGTTTCTAAAGGAGAATAGCCGGGCGCCTTGGTATTAATTTGAACCTGAATATTAGTAATATCCGGCACGGCATCAATGGGCAGTTGTTTGTAACTCCATAGCCCCACTCCCACTAACACAACAATCAGACTTAGCATCAGGTAACGTCGGGTAATGGATAAACGTATAATGGTATTAATCATGCCACTCACCCTGGTTAATGTGTATGACCGGCACCGGATTTTTCGATGTCGGCTTTTATGAGATAACTATTGTCCAGTACATAAGGCGTACCGGGGGCTATATCGGATAAAATCTCTGTGAATTGGGCGTCCTTTTGTCCGGTTTTCACCGTTCGCGGTTCGTAGTTTTGTCCTTCTTTAATAAAAATCACAGTTTGACCATCAAGTTCATGAAGTGCATGGTTTTCTACACGTAGACTCACCTGCTCTTTCTTAAAGATAATATTGGCGCTGATTAGATCGCCTGGCATGTGTTGCCCATCACCATTGTCGAATTTTATTCGGGCCAGCAAATAAGGCGCATCATCGGGGCCGGGAATAATATGGTGGATCGTCGTTAAGGCTAGGTTGTCTTCATCGATCACTTGTACCTGTTGACCGGGTTTTATGTATTTACGCTGATTGTGAAATATTTTAAGTTCACCCCACAATGAATTGATATTAAGCAGAGTGAAAAGTGTTGTGTCGGCGGCCACTTCACCCACATTCACATTGCGATGCTGGATCACACCGTCAATGGGCGATGTGATGGTGTAGTTTTGCAGGCTTGCGTTCGATTCGATGGTGACAAGTTTCTGTCCTTTTTTCACCGCGTCACCAATATTGACATAAACGGCCCGCACCACGCCGGGAAAACGGGCGCGGATATTGGCAATATTCTCCGGCGATGCTGTAAGGCGACCAAAGACTTTTAGTTTTTTTGCAATCTCTCCGGACTGGACGGTGGCAAAGGTTAAGCCATTTTTTATGGCCATTTCTTTACTGATAGTTACCCGGTTTTCATACGAAGGCCATTGCCATTGATAGTGTTTTCCTTGCAGCTGCAATGATAAGGTCAGCTCAAAAGAATGGGGCTCGTGAACGGTTTTATCTCCTTGCCAGTATGCCCCCTGTTTATGGAAATTCACCGTAACAGGATCTTCGTGTAAACGTTGATAGATAAGGGTCATAGTTGCATTATCAATGGTCTGTGTGCCTTGTGATAACCAGATGCGAAACGCTGCGCCATCTTGCTCATGAATAAGGGCAAATTCGGCTTTAACATCACCTTTCATTAAAAGCATTCCACCATGAGGGCCTTGCAGTTCTTCGTCATGGGCGTCGTCATGATGATCATGTTCCCCTGATCCCCAAGACGATAAAGGTAGAGTCAGGCAAAAAATCAAGAAGAGAGTTTTCATTTTTCAATGCGTTCCTTGTTAAATCGGTATAGGTTGCCAAGCATCGGGTTAGCGAATATTTAATGGTTGGGCAGTCAGTTGTTCTATGAGGGCCTGATTAAGCAGTACCGACGTTGCTGCATCCACTAAGGTCATGCGAGCATCTAACAGCGCTTGTTGGGCGATGGCCCAATCAAGGTATGAATATGCGCCCTTTTCGTAAGCGTCTTGAGTAAGGGCAAGGGACTCGGTTAAAAGCGGGATAACCTCCTGCTTGAGTTGTTTAAATCCTTGCTGTTGTTGTTGCCGCTGGGTGTAAGCTTTAAATAGACGGGCACGCAATGCGAGCAAGGCGGCTTGTTTTTCATCTTTAACCTGATTTTTAGCGGCTATCGCCGCCTGCACATTTCCCCTATTGCGCTTTTGTGCAAACAAGGGCATGGATACCCCCACGGAAAAAGCACTATCGTCAGTGGCTGCAAAGCGTTTGATGCCAACTTGCCAGCGTAAATCACTATCCGACTGACTAAGGGCTAGCTGCATTTCTGCTTCCCGTACCCGAGCTTCTCTAGCGTAGCGTTCTATCGCCGGCGTGGCATTAACCCGTTGCAAAAGCACATTAAACGTCGGGACTTCATTAAACGCGTAAAGATCACCGCCTAACTGAGTAAAGGACAATTGATTTGCTCCCCAGTAGCTAGCTAGGATGACTTTGCTGCTTTCGTAACGGGCCTTAATTTCGGATTCTTTTAACCGTGCACGAGCCAACGCGGCTTTTGCACGCAAGCCTTCTGCTTTAGGCGTCACACCGCGATTAACCCGCATAAGCACCTGCTGATAGGTATGTTGTGCTAGCGTTGTGGCTTCTTTGGCAATGGCGTGCTTCTCCTGAAGAGACAGAGTGGTAATAAATGCCTGGGTAACCTCACCGATAAGATCCAACGCAGCCACTTTCTTTTCCACTTCTACATAAGCGAGCCGTGAATCCACAAAAGCCGTGCGCGCTTGCTGTTTATCGCCAAGTTCAATAACAGAGGAAACCGCAAGGGTGATTTCCGCGGCGTCCACCGCCTCAAAATCACCACTGCCGAGAATATTTTCTGCTTCCAGATCCAGTTCATAAGCGGGCCTTTGAGCTGCAAATTGTCGCTGTCCTTCCAGCGCCCTCACCCGCCATTTAAAAACCCGCAATTGAGGGTGTTGTGCCAGGGTCATTTGTACGGCCTTAGCAAGGGTCAGTGACGATGATGGGGGTTGTGCTTTTGCACCAGTACTGAGCGCACAATTGACTACAAAGAATACTAACAGGCACACGCACAGTGGTTGCCAATGTAATGATCGGATTTTATCCAGCATGATCTTGCTTGTCCTTTACGATGATATGACTAAATTTGCCGGCTACAGGGCAATGCTGCTAACGAAAAGGACTACAGGATGGGAGGACGATAAATGATCGCTGCTAAGCTGCTGATTTTTAAAACATGGGGATTGGCAAGTAAAGTAGACTTTACCAACACATGGGTTTTGTTGGCCCAAATAGCAGGGCCAAGCAGTAAGTTATGACAATGCCCACAATGATCACAGTGTTCTTCACAGGTCCCGTCATCCTGAAGCGCAATTGGACACTGATTGCCATCAGTATTAAGACAGCTGGATGAGTCTATTAAGGTGTTATTGTGCTGCACAAGAGAGATGTCAATGACGTCGTCGTCACGACCATCTTTGCACAATGCCGTTGACGCAAAGACTAATTGAAACAGCAAAGCTGCTATCAAAAAGAAAGAAAGTGATTTTGTATTATTGGGTGAGCTGCGCATGTTCATCGGCGGGGATTACGCTTTTTCACATGATCTGTGTAACGGGTGTCTGCTAACAAATTGATATTACACAAAGAACAGACAGGAACACATATAATCACAGGATCTATTTTCCCACAGCAAAAAACGTTATCCTAAACCTTCCAGTAACTGGAAGGTCAATACCTATGAAAATTCACCAAGTCGCTAAACAATCGGGGCTCCCCCCTAAAACCATCCGTTATTATGAAGATGTGGGCTTGTTACCGCCTGCAAAGCGAGATGCCAACGGTTATCGAGAATATAAGAAGCCGGACATTGACAGGTTGGTGTTTATTCGTCGCTGTCGTGATTTGCAGATCCCTATTAAAGAATTGAAAGTATTGGTCAATACTCAGGCCGAACAACATTCCTCTTGCGGGAATATCGATGAAATTATCATAAAGCAACTTCATCGGGTACGACGCAGCCTTAAAGAATTAACGGAACTTGAGGCGACGTTAAGTGAACTTGCCCATTCCTGTGGCAACGACACCGTGTCTCAATGTGGTATTTTGCAAAAACTCCGTGCTACCACACATCAGGCGTCATAGCCGGGAAAAAGACTATTTGCCTTTAATTTCGTTGAAGGCTTGTAAAGCCCGTTCCCGGGTGACTTTGAGATCTACCATAGGTAGTGGGTAATCTTCTCCTAGCCTGATACCGGCGTCTTCTAAAACCGCCTTACTGGCTTCCCAAGGTTTATGAATGTATTTAGCCGGTAAATTCTTAAGTTCAGGGCACCATTGGCTCACATAAGCGCCTTCCTTATCGAATTTTTCTCCCTGTAAAACAGGATTGAAGACTCGAAAATAAGGTGATGCATCGGCACCCGAGCCCGCTATCCATTGCCAACCTGCAGTGTTATTGGCAACATCTGCATCGGCTAAGCAGTCCCAAAACCAGGCTTCCCCTTTACGCCAATCCATGAGTAAGTTTTTTACCAAAAACGAACCCACCACCATGCGCACACGATTATGCATAAAGCCAGTATGCCAAAGCTCTCGCATGCCGGCATCCACAATGGGGATCCCTGTCATCCCTGTTTTCCATTTATCAAAATCAGCGTCATCACTACGCCAAGGAAACTGATCAAATTTTTGATTGAAATTCTTTTCGGAAAAGTCAGGGAAATGATAAACAAGATGATGGGCAAATTCCCGCCACCCTAACTCACTGAGAAAGGTATCTATGCCAGTATTTTCCCCATCGCCAAATGCCCCTTTAAGGGCGTACCAAATTTGATGGGGGGAAATTTCGCCAGCATGTAAGTGTGCAGAAAGCATGGATGTGCCCGGCACCGATGGAAAGTCACGGTTCGCTTTATATTCTGCAGCGGCATCCTCGATAAAAGTGGCTAAGCGGGAAGCCGCCCCTTCTTCGCCGGGTTGCCAGGTTTTAGCAATGCCATCGTACCAGTTGATCTTGGGCAGGTAATCTAATTCGTCGATAGACAGGTATTTGTGGCTTTTTTCCATATTGGCGTAGGTAATACGAGGGGGCGCGGCTTGCGGATAACGGGGGGAAGCTGCCTGTAAGCAGCCTTTGCGATAAAAGGGCGTAAAGACCTTGTAGGGCAATCCTGATTTGTTTTGTATATCCCACGGCTCCCACAACAGGCTAGCATTAAAACTTTTGGCTGTTTTGCCGGAATCTAAAATGGTTTTTTTGATGGCGATATCACGCTGAATATTCCAGGGTTCATAACAGCGATTCCAAAAAATATGGTCGATGGACAGTGCATCCATGAGGGCGGGAATTAAAACCCGCGGATCACCAGCGAGTATGATCAAGTGTTCGTTAAGACGTTTATTCAGTGCCGTTAGCGATTGATGTAGCCACCATTTTGAAACGCCGCCCGGTATACGAGATGCCGGCAAGCGAGTATCATCGATATAAACTGGCACAATGTTGCCAAAGTCACAGGCTGCATTTAGCGCTGGGTTATCTTTAACGCGCAAGTCTTGGCGAAACCAAACAATACTGGTGGGAACCGTCACAATGTATTCCTTAAATAGAAAGGTTTGATAACGTCATGGCCTGTTTAACGGATCAACAATTGGGTAAAAACGCGCGGATGTATCGCTTACACAGCTAAAAATACATGAATACCAAGGTACAGCCAGCGACCATGCCCACTTAACGGCTCTGCTCTTTAAGCCATTGATTTAATAGTCTTATTTGTCCACATTTGTAGGCTGCATAGGTTATGCGTAACGCATTAGATAACACTTCGCTGTCATTCCATCCGGTTTTTTCACTGATATCCGTATAGCACTGCATGGCTTGGGGGGTCACATAGCCTCGCACTAGTTTTTTACCCGCCGCTTTTTGTCGTTCTCTAAATCGACGTTGTTTTTCGGCATTGGCAGAAGGTTGCGCTTTCTTTTTTTTAGTCATAATGTGTCATTTCTCCGTTATCTCTTCAGTTTAGCATGTAAAAATATGGAATAAATAACTGTTCAGAGTTGTTTAGCGTACAAGTGTTCGCTAAATTACAGCACTGTAATTCTAACTACAAAGGGATATCATGTCCGACAGACAAAATAGTTTTAACCGTGACGATTTACTTGCATGTAGTCGTGGCGAAATGTTTGGTCCGGGTAACAGCCAGTTACCTGCCCCAAATATGTTAATGATGGATAGGATCAGCCATATCAGCGAAGAAGGCGGCGAATACGGAAAAGGTGAAATTATCGCCGAATTAGATATACAACCTGATCTGTGGTTTTTTGATTGCCACTTCCCTGGCGATCCTGTAATGCCTGGTTGTCTTGGCTTAGATGCCATGTGGCAACTGGTCGGTTTTTTCCTCGGTTGGAGTGGCGGACCAGGTAAAGGACGGGCACTGGGTGTCGGTGAAGTGAAATTTACCGGACAAATATTGCCAACGGCGAAAAAAGTGACTTACCGTATTAACATGAAACGTGTGGTCAAACGTCGGTTATTTATGGGACTGGCAGATGGTCAGGTGGAAGTGGATGGTCGTGTTATCTATACCGCCAAAGATCTTAAAGTAGGCTTGTTCCAAGACACGTCAAACTTCTAACGTTGTTTTCTATAGCCATGAAAAAAGCCCCGAATGCGGGGCTTTCACTTATACGATAAAGAGACGCTTAACGCACGTTGAAGCCAAGACTCCTGTCTTCAACCGCTTCTCTCCAGCCTCCAAGCCAGTGCGATTTCGCATCATTCGCTTGGAATGGACAGTTCTCTTTTGAACGACCGCTGATACCAGCCTGATAGCCTTTTGCGTGAGCACGCGTTAATTTATCTCTTTTTTGTCGTTTCATTGATAAGCCTCATATTTTGGTTATGTGCCACTGACGTTTTCAGGCTCTCCTCACTCTTCATATTTGATGGAGCCATCAAAGCATCATGCACACTATATGAGATAGTGTATATTCCATATTGGTTCAACTTTTTTAATTATTATGCGCTATTGACAAAATATAACATCATGAAACGACGTGTGATTTTTTGTTACATTTTTTTGTCATAAATATTACGTTTATTAAAACTGGTTTGAATATGTATAAAAAAACCGCAGACCTAGCTGCGGTTTTTTACTATTTAACTGTTTTTATTTTGTGCGACGTCTGAAGAAAGCCACTAGACCAACGAAGAGAAGCCAAGAGTAAGACAGAGATGCGCCTTGTCTCTCATAAGAATCGTCGTCATCTTCATCATCTGAGTCACAGGTATCAAGGGTGCCGCCGGACAAAGGAGTTAATTTAACTGCGACGATGGTATCGATGGTGGTTGATTCACCCTCACTATCAATAACCGTTTCACCGTTCACATAGGTACTGTCAGTACGATATCGGGCATTGGCAATAATTTCATTGTCATCGTTAATATCTATGGCATCAACAATGGTGTAATCACTGTCACAGGAAATAAGATCATTAAGATCGATGATCTCACCATCATCTATATCATACATGAAACCATGGGTTTCTCGGTTAGTATCCACCGTTGAGTCGTATTCTGAAATGCCTACCACAATATTGTTGTTATTGATGGCCTTTCCTTTTGCCCCAGCATTGGTAAAGAAGCCTTCCGGATATAGTTCTTCACCTGTATCGAGGTTATAGATAAAAATTCGGTTACGAGCGGTGCCGTTTGGTGCACGTAAAACATAGCCAGTAACCCAATTGTCATTATTGATAGAAAGGGCTTCGGAAAGAATATTGTCGTCGTCATCAGGGAGGATAGCCGTGGTTTCACCATCGGAATAACTTACAGCAACATTTTCCAGTGCATAAGAAGAGCCAGAGGCATAAGTGATGTACTTAAGCTCATCCGTTGAAGATGCCCCCACGGCAATACCGTTGTCGTTGATATCACGGGCCAATGACCAATAGGCCGAACTGTCGCTGGAATCGGGCTCAAAAACCAGTGGATAGGTATCGGTGGAAATCACGTTTCCACTGCCATCTAATTGCCAAACAGTGGCTCTTACGTGGGCTCCTGGTGTACTGCTATCACCCACTTCAGGGATGTCAAAACCGTAGGTGGTGCTATCTGATGACGCATCTACCTGAATGTTCCGATAACAATATTCGATAGGCACATCACCGCGAGTATCATCGTCTTTACAGTTCTCAATGGCGGTATCGATACTGTCGATAAAGTCAATGGCGCTATTTCCTGCAACTTGCAGATTATTGTTGATAGCAAAAGCCTGACTCAAGCCATTAAGCGTATCTCTAGCATCCTCGTCATCAGCTTTAAGCAGTTTTGTTTCACCATGAACGCTAACAAAGGCGGTTTCTTCAATATCATTTAGGACATAGGTTAATTCATCACCGTCATCATCTTCATAGTCCAAGGCATAGTATGGCCCTTCGGTGGTACCCACGATATAATCGCCATCAAGACTATCACGGGCGTAAGTCACCACTTCTTGCGCGTAATCGTCAAATGTGTCTGAGTATTCGTCTAATCCAGGGATCAGTTCTGCATCGGTTGTATCGGTCAGATAAGAGCGATAAACCGCTAAATGCTGATACGAATAGGCGTTGCTTGCGGTAGCGCTTAAAGACAGTAATGTGCTGACGATGACGGTGTAATCGTAATCTGAAAACAGGCCTTGAATTACGTCGCTATAGCTTTCAAAGGAAGTGGCATAGCTGGTAAAGAATCCCGTGTCTTCCAGAAATTCAAAGTCTACGGGAGGATCGTATTCAGAAGATGATATCGTCAACATGTAACCAGAGTCATCAATAGACTGAGCAAAGTTGTTAACGCTGATATCTGACATCGGCAATGGAGTGACCGAATAGGTGGCTGCCACGGAGGATGCCGACACGTAGGTCATGGCCATGGCTGCTGCTAGCTGTGTTAATTTCATCTATTATCCTATTTACTGCTGAGTGTCTTCCAGCATACTTTCCAATTCATCCCAGCGCGCATATTTCTGGGACAGAGTTTCTTCTGATTCCGCGAGTTCAGCCAATGTTTGGGCTGTACTCTCAGTCGATTGCTTAAAAAACTCAGGATCGTTTACCATTTCCTGAAGTTCATTAACCCGCCCTTCCCACTTCTCTATCTCTGCGGGTAGTGAGTCCAGCTCACGCTGATCTTTATATGATAACTTTTTTGCTTTACGTACAGAAGGCTTTGGCTTAGGACTATTGCTTTGCGTAATAGTTTCATCTTTTACCTTCTCTTTACCGCTCGTCGTTTCACCGTTTTGTTTATACCAGGCTTCCACGTCGCTAAAGCCACCAACAAATTCGCGAAGCGTCCCCTCACCTTCAAATACCAAACAACTGTTTGCCACGTTATCTACAAATTCACGGTCGTGACTGACCAGTAAAACCGTGCCTTCATAATCATTAAGCAGGGTTTCTAACATTTCTAATGTTTCCACATCCAGATCATTTGTGGGTTCATCGAGAACCAATAAGTTACTGGGTTTTAACATGAGTTTAGCCAGCATCAAACGGTTCTTTTCCCCTCCTGAAAGGGATTTTACCGGGGCGTTCACCCGGTCCGGGGTAAACAAATAATCTTGCAGATAACTGATAACATGTCTGGGATGACCATTGACCATGAGATCCCGTTTACCTTCACCCACGGCATCAATCACACTCTCCTCAAGATTTAATCCTAAGCGATGCTGATCAAAATAGGCGACATCAAGGTTAACGCCCTGGCGCACTGTACCAGAATCTGGGGTAATTTGTCCCAGTAAGAGTTTGATAAGGGTTGATTTTCCGCTTCCGTTTGGGCCAATTAGGGCCAGTTTATCGCCGCGCATCACATTTAAGTTTAAATTTCGTACAATGGGTTTATCACCGTATGCATACGAGGCCTCTTTGACTTCAAAGACCATTTTCCCTGAGCGCGCCGCAGTATGTTGGGCGACCACCGCATTGCCCTGGGTTTCCCGACGGGCGTTTCGGCTTTCCCGTAATTTTTTTAATGCCCGCACGCGCCCTTCATTACGGGTTCTACGTGCTTTTATGCCTTGACGGATCCACACTTCTTCCTGGGCGAGCTTTTTATCAAACTCTGCGTTTTGCGCCGCTTCGACTTCTAAATCCTGCTGCTTTTTTTCTAAATAGGTTGCGTAATTTCCTGGATAACTTACCAAGTGTCCACGATCCAAATCAATGATGCGGGTGGCCATATGACGGATAAAAGCCCTGTCGTGACTGATAAACACGATGGCGCCCTGAAAACCGGTAAGGCTTTGCTCCAACCAGCGAATCATTTCAATATCCAGGTGGTTGGTGGGCTCATCCAGAAGTAGTAAATCTGGTTGACGTACCAATGCCCGGGCCAGCGCCGCTTTACGTCGCCATCCTCCAGACAAGGTGGACAATGACATATCCGCATCCAGCTTAAGCATGGTGAGGGTTTGTTCAATTTGTTGTTCAAACTGCCACGCATCCCGGCTTTCCAGGGTTTCTTGTAACCGCTGTAAGGTGTTTAGGTTCGCTTCGCTGGGATCGTCGGCCACTTTTCTTGTTTGATGGAAGTATTGCTTTAAACATTCCCCCACATCGGCTAAACCTTCGGCCACATAATCGAATAGTGAAATGTCCACCGTCTGAGGAGGATCTTGCTCTAAGCGTGCGATTACTGTCTTGCTATCGATAATACGTTGGCCATCGTCGGCAATAATATCACCGGCAAGTACCTTCATTAGGGTAGATTTTCCGCTACCATTGCGGCCTACTAAACAAACCCGCTCTTTGGGGTGAACAATCAGCTCGATACCGTCCAGTAACGGGGGATCGCCATAAATAACGGTGGTATTTTTTAACTGTATAACACTCATGATAAAAACGTTTCTGCCTGCTTTACGTCAAACGGCCATCCCAGTTCGGCACCGTTGTCCAGACGTTTAATAACGGGGATCCGAGCCCCATAGAGATGATACAGATGTGTATCATCGCGGATGTTAATTTTTGTAATCTGCCATTCTTGCGCTTGGGGCGTTTGCTTCAACACATCCTCGGCCAATGTACACAAGTGACACATGGGGCCGGTATAAAAAGCCAGCTTCATCGTGTTAAAACCCAGCATTTGTGAATGGCAGAATTTCGGGCAAAATCTTCGGGTATGGTGGCTTGGGTGATATCGGTAATCGCCGAATATCCCAGTTCTTCCAAGGCCCTATCATCGAGCTTAAAGCCGCGACGGTTGTTGGAAAAAATCACTTCCCCCCCGGGATTAAGACAGCGGAATGCGTCGGCAAGTAACGAGACATGATCCCGTTGTACATCAAACGTGCTTTGCATCCGTTTTGAGTTGGAAAATGACGGCGGATCCACAAAGATCAAATCGTATTTCCCTGGGTGGGTTTTCAACCAGGTGGTACAGTCTGCCTGAATAAAGGCATTGGCACTGCGAATGTTATTTAAACGCATATTTTCTTTCGCCCACTGTAGATAGGTATTTGACATATCTACCGTGGTCACCGATTTTGCGCCACCTAATGCAGCATGTACCGACACACTACCTGTATAGGAAAACAGATTTAATACATCTTTATTTTTCGCTTTTTGCGCTACGATTTGGCGGGTATCCCGATGATCAAGAAACAACCCGGTATCCAAATAATCAGTGAGGTTCACGGCAAATTTTGCGCCGTTTTCATACACCGTTAAACGTGAGTCTTTTTCATCCAGTTTTTCATACTGGTTACGGCCTTTTTGTTGAGCTCGCACTTTTAATACAATTTGTTTGGGGTTAACCCCTGTTACAGCCGGTAAATGCAGTAACACTTCCTGTAACCGTCTTCTGGCTTTATCTTCCGACACGGTTTTTGGCGGTGCGTATTCTTGTACAACTAGCCAATCACCATACACATCTACCGCCACGTTGTATTCCGGTAAGTCTGCATCATATATGCGATAACAATTGGTATCCTGCTGCTTTATCCAACCTTTTAAGCGTTTTAGGTTTTTCTTTAATCGGTTGGCAAAGTCATGGTTTTCAGCACTACCACCAAATTGTTTTACATTATCAGCATCAAGGGTGTAATTGACCAGTCGACACTCTAGGCGGCCATTGTTCATGGCGTATTCTTTTGATGCCCGTAGCTTTAACACCCGAAGTAAATCCCGATTACTGCTTAAAATGGACACCTGCCAGCCTTCCCAGGCATTTTTAAATTGCTTTCCTAATGCTGAAAACAACGGGATGAGTTCGGTAAGCTCCCCTAATCGTTCTCCGTATGGTGGGTTAGACACCAAATAGCCTGGCGTGTTTACCCCAGGGGTTGCCGATAGTGCATCACAGACGACAAAATCAATGTCCCCGAAAACCCCGGCTTGATCCGCGTTCTTTTTCGCAATGGCGATGAGTTTTCTGTCGATATCAGAGGCAATGATCTTGCTTGGACAGGGCACTTGTTGTGCCAGCGCATCATTTATGAGGGTATCCCAAAGGTCGGCGCGGTGCTGAAGCCAACGGGAGAATCCCCAATAGGCACGCTGCATACCAGGCGCAATATTGCGTGCAATCAATGCCGCTTCGATGGCAATGGTACCTGAACCACAAAAGATATCCTGTAAAGGCTTATCGGTATTTTCTGTCCACCCAGATCTAACCAACATGGCGCAAGCCACATGCTCTTTCAGCGGAGCTTCCCCAGTTTTGCTTCGGTATGCCCGCTGATGAAGACTGTTACCGGAAAGATCCAGACCAATGGTCACTTTATCACGATGGCAGCGGGCGTAGATGGGGAAATCAGCAAATTGTCTCTCCACTGACGGACGTTGATCCAGTTCTTCTACGAATTGATCGACAATGGCATCTTTGATCCTCACCGCACCAAACTGGGTATTTTTAATTGCCCGGTTGGTACCGTGAAAATTAACGCTGAGGGTGTCACTCACCTTCATGTGTTGTTGCCAGTCAACGGACATGGCCGTTTGGTAGAGATCCTCTGCCGAATCGCATTTTCCTTCCGTCAACACCCAGATTACACGGTTGGCCAATCGTGACCAAAGGCATATTTTATAGGCTTGTTCCAGGGTACCAATAAAATGCACACTGCCAGGTGATTCTCGGCATTCAATGCCGTCGCACAAGGATTCGAGTTCAGTTTTCAGCAACGAATCTAGGCCGCGGCTGGTAGTGACAATAATATGATTCATAATATCCAGTCAGTGCTGCAACGATACAGTTACAGACGAAAAATAAACAACATTTAAAGTTGGTTTACGATTTTTTGTACAAGGGATGGCCCTTGATAAATGAACGCAGAGTATACCTGAATCAACGAAGCACCGGCAGCTAATCTGTCTTTTGCTGATTGTACGTCGTGAATTCCCCCAACACCGATGATGGGAATGGCTCTGTCTAATGCTTTCGCCAGCTTCTGCGTCACTTCCAGGCTCATTTGTGTAAGGACTTCGCCACTTAATCCCCCTGCTTCATTGCCATGCTTTAAGTGCTGCACCGCATCGCGACTTAAGGTGGTATTGGTGGCAATAACCCCATCCATTTTACTGTTAATCAACGACCGGGCTATGCTGTCAATTTCTTCACCATTGAGATCCGGCGCAATCTTTATAAACAGCGGGACATACTTACCATGGGTCTGACAGAGTTTCTCCTGTGCGGTTTTTAACCCCGTTAACAACCCGTCCAGTGCTTCGCCGTATTGAAGATTGCGTAAACCCGGTGTATTCGGCGAGGAAATATTCACTGTGACATAACTGGCGTAAGGATAAACCTTGGTTAAACAATGCAGATAATCATCAAGCGCATGGTCCTCGGCAGTGTCTTTATTTTTACCGATATTGATGCCAATGGGACCATTGTAACGGGCATTTTTGACTTGTCTTACCAAGTGATCCACACCGAGATTATTAAATCCCATGCGGTTTATAATGGCCCCTTTTTCAGGTAAACGGAAAAGTCGAGGTTTAGGGTTACCCGGCTGTCCTTTCGGCGTTACCGTACCGACCTCCACAAATCCAAACCCCATACTGGCAAAGGCATCGATGCATTCGCCATTTTTATCTAAACCCGCCGCTAATCCCACTGGATTAGGAAAGGTAATAC
>NZ_JBAHZB010000062.1:647-19973 GCF_036697315.1 Alteromonas sp. 14N.309.X.WAT.G.H12 | reverse complement strand
ATCCAATACCGACTTTTTATTGGTAACGGCGGTTTATGACACCACCGATACCGTGAATGCGTACGATATTGCCGATTATATTTCATCGAATATGGAAGATGCGCTGGCGAGAGTCGAAGGCGTGGGCGATACGCAGGTCTTTGGTGCCGAATATGCCATGCGGATCTGGTTAGATCCAACGAAATTAGCGGCTTACGATTTGATGCCTTCTGATATTGCAACGGCTATTGATAATCAGAATGTCCAGGTCGCAGCGGGAAAAATAGGGGCGTTGCCTGCGTTGGATACGCAAGAGCTCAATGCCACGGTAACGGCGCAGTCCATGCTGTCCACGCCAGAGCAATTTCGCGAGATCATCGTAAAATATGATTCATCCGGTGCAAATGTGCGATTAGGCGATGTTGCCCGGGTGGAAATTGGTAGTGAAAGCTATACCCGCATTCCGCGACTTAATCGTCATCCCGCCTCAGGGATTGCCATTATGCTGTCGCCCGGCGCCAATGCTCTGGATACAGCGACTCGCGTAAAAGAAAAGGTGGCAGAGTTATCACAGAACCTGCCTGACGGTTTTGAAATTACCTTTCCTCGCGATAGTACAGATTTTATTAAAATTTCCATTGAAGAAGTGGTGCATACCCTCGCAGAAGCCATTGTATTGGTGGTGCTGGTTATGTGGCTGTTTATGCAAAACTGGCGGGCAACGCTGATCCCGGCCATTGCTGTACCTGTGGTACTGCTGGGAACATTTGGCGTTCTCTCGGTATTTGGTTACTCCATTAATACGCTGACCATGTTTGGTATTGTGTTGTCTATTGGTTTGTTGGTTGATGATGCCATCGTGGTGGTGGAAAATGTCGAACGATTGATGCGTGAAGAGCATTTATCGCCTCGTGACGCCACAATCAAATCCATGTCGGAAATTAGTAGCGCGTTAATCGGTATTGCTGTTGTACTTAGCGCGGTCTTTTTACCCATGGCGTTTTTCGATGGTTCTACAGGTGTGATCTATCGCCAATTTTCCATCGCTATTGTCTCCT
Source organism: Alteromonas sp. 14N.309.X.WAT.G.H12 (assembly GCF_036697315.1). Taxonomy (NCBI): domain Bacteria; kingdom Pseudomonadati; phylum Pseudomonadota; class Gammaproteobacteria; order Alteromonadales; family Alteromonadaceae; genus Alteromonas; species Alteromonas sp. 14N.309.X.WAT.G.H12. The sequence goes on along the minus strand of NZ_JBAHZB010000062.1, from coordinate 18,936 downwards.
CGATGATTTTATCCGTAGTCGTTGCTCTTACCTTAAGCCCAACGTTATGTGCCAGCTTGTTAAAACCTCATGATCATACGACGGCACCACAAAAAGGTTTTTTCGCTTGGTTTAACCGTAAGTTCGATAACATGACCACGTCATACACGGGGGGAGTTCAGCGTATTATAGGTCAGAAGTTTCGCTGGCTAATTTTGTACTCGATTATCGTCGTTTGTTTAGGGCTACTGATTGTGCGCATGCCTACGGGCTTTTTACCGGACGAAGACCAAGGCAGTATTATGTTCCAGATTAATCTGCCTGAGGGGGCTTCCATTAATCGTACTCGTGCCGTGGCCGCGCAGGTTGAAGACTACTTGCTAAATGATGAAAAAGATCTCGTAGTCAGAGCCTTTTCTATTGCTGGATCTAATTTCGCCGGAACTGGGCAAAATGCCGGTATGGGCTTTGTTTCTCTGACTGATTGGGATGATCGTACCGAGGACGATGAAAGTGCCAATGCCGTTATAGGGCGGATGAATAGAAATCTCTCTACTATTACCGACGCTAATATATTTGCCATGTCACAACCTGTTATTCAAGGTTTAGGGCAAAGTAATGGCTTTACTTTTGAACTGCAGGCCGCGTCGGGAACAACCCGTGAGGAATTAGCCTCTCTGAAAAGTGAACTGATCACGAAAGCCAGGCAAAGTCCGTTACTTACCAGTATTCGTGAAGGAGCATTATCAACCACGCCCCAATTAAAAATTAATATTGATACGGTAAAAGCAACGTCGTTGGGTTTGTCCGTCTCCGATGTGTCAGATACGTTAACGTATGCTTGGGCGGGTAGCTATGTTAATGACTTCATTGACAATGGACGGGTTAAAAAAGTGTACATTCAAGGGGATGCCCAATATCGCTCTAAACCTGAAGATCTAAATGATTGGTTTGTGCGTGGTAGCGACGACGATGGCAATTCGACGATGACCGCATTTAATGTGTTTTCTGATGTAAATTGGTCAGATGCTCCGCAAACCTTATCACGGTTTAACGGCTTAGCCGCCTATGAAATACAAGGGGCTGCGGCAGATGGTGTGAGTTCAGGCCAAGCCATGGCCGAAATGGAACGGTTAACCGAAGAAGTGGGACAGGGCAAACTGAGTTATTCCTGGAGCGGTCTGTCTTATCAGGAAAAGCTATCAAGCGGCCAATCAACCTTGTTGTATGCGGTTTCTATTTTGGTGGTCTTCTTAGCGTTGGCCGCATTGTATGAAAGCTGGTCAGTGCCGTTTTCTGTGATGATGGTGATCCCATTGGGCGTGATAGGTGCAGCCCTTGCTGCCACACTGCGTGGGCTGGACAATGATATCTACTTCCAAGTGGCGCTGCTGACCACCATTGGGCTGTCATCGAAAAATGCCATCTTAATTGTTGAGTTTGCAGAAACGCTTTATCAAAAGGGGGCAAGTTTGACGCAAGCGGCATTAGAAGCGGCAAAATTACGCTTACGTCCTATTATCATGACCTCGCTAGCCTTTATTGTGGGAACCGTACCCCTAGCGGTTTCCTCCGGTGCAGGTGCAAATAGCCGGATCTCAATTGGCACGGGTATTGTGGGTGGGACGTTAACCGCCACCGTACTAGGCATTTTCTTTGTACCCATGTTCTTTGTGCTTATTCGAGGGTTATTTCCCGGAAAACGGCCACAATATGATGATGCAGACAAGGAGATAAGCCATGAGTAACGCTAATTATGATGTTAGACATAAGGGAAAATACCTCGTTGTTATCATGGGACTGCTATTGGGTGGCTGTACGAGCTTGTCCAGTGACTATACCCGCCCCGACATGCCAGTGAGCAATCAATTGGCGGATCAACCAGGGGCGAATACCCCTGGCTTGACCGCTACGCGGGCCATGGATGTGCCTTGGCAGACGTTTATTAAAGATGAACGTCTTAAACAGATCATTACGCTGGCTTTAGAGAATAACCGGAGTTTGCGTGAAACCATCGCAGATGTAGAAGCTGCACGGGCCACATACCGTATCCAGCGTTCGGATTTATACCCGGATATTGATGTGAGTGTGGGCGGAACCCGTTATCGTTCTGTCTCCGAAGGGGTCTCGAGCAGTTATTCTGCAGAAGTCGGTTTAAGCAGCTATGAAATCGATTTGTTTGGTAAAAATCAAAGTTTAACCAAGTCGGAATTGGAGACCTATCTGGCCAGTGAAGAAACGGCCAGAGCCACTAAAATTACCCTAATTGGCGAGATTGCCAATGCTTGGTTAACCCTAGCCGCAGATCAAAACTTGCTGAGCCTTGCCCAAGAAACGGCGGACAATGCGAAACAAACACTGACAATCACACAGAAACGTAAAGAGCTCGGTGTTGATTCCAGGATTGATGTGGCCAGTGCCGAGACCACTTACTACACTGCTCAGTCAGATATTGCCAGTTACACCACCCAGGTAAATCAGGACATTAATGCCTTGCGTTTACTGGTAGGTAAGGACATTGATGATGAAATGCTTGCTCAAGCATTACCCGACAGTAATGATCTGGTCACCGATATTCCAGCCGGTTTGGCGTCAGACATTCTTCTGGCGCGGCCAGATGTTTTGTCTGCCGAGCACGACCTAAAGGCAGCCCATGCCGATATTGAAGCCGCCCGTGCGGCCTTCTTCCCTTCGATCACCCTGACTGCCGCGGGGGGGCTGGGTAGCTTGAGTTTATCGGATTTGTTTAGTTCGGGGGCAACGAAGATATGGTCATTGGCACCGTCTATTTCCTTACCCATTTTTAATGGGGGAGAAAACGAAGCGAACCTTGATTATGCCAAAGCCCAACAGAAGAAATACTTAGCGGCCTATGAATATGCCGTTCAAAGTGCATTTTCTGAGGTGGCGGATGCGTTGGCAGAAAGAGCGACCATACAACAACAAATTGATGCTGAAGAAGCCTTGGTGGCGGCGGCTAAACGCAGTTATGACCTGTCTTTAGCCCGATATAAAAAAGGCATAGACAGTTTCCAGACCGCGTTGGAAGCGCAGCGTACTTACTACAGTGCGGCACAATCCCTTATCACCACCCGACAAAGCGATTTGGAAAATCGCATTACCTTATACCGGGTCATGGGTGGTGGTCTTGCTCAAGAAGATGGGGCTAAAGCGGACACTGAGAACCCAAAAGATAACAATAGATAGGCCTTTAAAAACCAAACTGGATCATCTGCAATGGATGATCCAGTAAAGGCTTCCTTTTTCCACGATCAAGCAAGTGCTTAACCTTTTCATCCTTCTTTAATTTCATTTGTTACAAATACCCATCTGTTGAGTAATTGCATAAAAGCCCTGCTTATTGTTGAAAGTGTAAAATACTTTTATCACCCTTATGTAACGCATTCCACGTATTAGATTTACATTATTCATCTTTTTCTCTCATCCTACCATTTATTAAATATTTGAAATATATAGTTAATTTTTTCATTTTAAATTCAAATGATAACGCTTTGTTAAAAATAGGTTGACGTCAATTTAAGAAAATGGTCATATGCTCCCTACATGAGCATATGACCATCAAGTGGGTTCTAGATCACGGGTCCTTGCTTATAGCTATCGCAGAGAGAAAGCGAAGTGATGGGCTAAGCGGCCATTACCTCGTGTGTTGAAGAATATCGTTTGTCTTTAAACAGAGAGAATTCACTATGCTAAAACATTGTAAACATCATCAAGACACAAAAAGCACGGTTCGCGTATCTACCCGATTAGGGGGATTAGCTGCCGCAATTATCGCTGCCACAACGTCCACTATGGTCATTGCCGACGATCAATTAAGTGATGACAAGCCCATGTATATTCCGCCTAGCGAACCCAATGAATTTTTAGATGGGCGTGTACAGGTTAATTTTCTGGCGATGCAAAATTATCAGGCAATTCAAGCCAAAGACGGCGCATTTCGCCCCGAAGATGAAGAACAATCTACCGGCTTTGGTCGATTACGGGTGAACTTGATGTTCAAATTCAAGATTACCGAGAACATTGTGGCCGATATTGATATTGCCGAAGAGCCCAATGATTTTGGGGATAATGGTGATCAAGATTTTGCCTTCCACCAAGATTTTGCCGGTATTGAGTTTGACTTATTTGGCCTGACCAACACAGAAAAGCACAATAATGATCTTACCTTGCGGGTGGGAAATATTGGCGCTTCGCCGTTCCAGTTTAAAGGCTTCCAAGATGGGGCGGATAACCAGGGTAATGCCCTTATCGGTAATGGCATTACTGATTATGCCACCGCAGAAAACGGCATTCAGTTAAGTTACACCCAGACTTATGACAGTGGTCTGATTCGTTTATATAACGTGACCGGTCATATGACCACCTCCAGCTTTGGTGAAGCTTTTCAAGAAGATCGGGGATATAACTACCGCTTACAGGGCACCTTGGAATTTGCTGGTGGTTTTAAAGCTGGGGTGAATTTTATACAAGCAAATCAAGGTGATCAGCTGGAATTTATTGATGGTATTGCCAGTCTTTCAGGGGTGACCACCGCCAACTTCCGTTTCGGTGATGGTGAAAACTACAACTTTTCTGCCTCGGGCACCAGTGAACGGGATACCCACGTAGGGGCATTACCAGGCTTGAATCAAACCATAATGCAGTTGAATCTCGCCTATCAGCCTTCGGATCAGACCAGCGTGGTTTTGATGTTAGGTAGAACTACCGATGATTATACCTTTGCTGACACCGAGGGGAATGCCGTTGCTGGGATCACCTATTTTGGTACAGACGGTGTACTGGATCCCAACGGCACCACCTTCGATTCCAATCAAGTCATTAAAGGGGATGCGTCGGTAGATTACTGGAGCATCGAAGCCCAGCAGTACATTTTACCGGAAAAGTTATACCTGGCCGCCCGCTATGCGTCGGCAGAAAACACTTCGGATCTTATTGAGCAAACGGACAACGAAGTGACACGTTTACAGGTGTCCGCTGGGTATTGGATCAACGACAGAACCTTATGGAAAGTGGAATACGTGGATCAAGACGAAGGGGTGAATTCAGGGGGGCAAATTGGCCGTGGATTCTCCGGTCTTACCTCTGAAATTTCTGTGAAATTCTAACGTATCTATGGCCCGGGTCTTATTGAATGATGCGTCAGTAAGACCGGGCATGCCTATCAAAAGGGAGATCCCTCATGTTTAAAACGCTGTCTTTGCTACTTTGTGGCGCACTCACATTCGGTGCTTATGCTGCGCAAACCATCACCATCGCCACCGTAAACAATGGCGATATGATCACCATGAAAGAACTCAGTGGTGAGTTCGAAAAGCAATATCCAGACATTCATCTAAAGTGGGTCACGCTGGAAGAGAATATCCTGCGCCAACGGGTGACCACCGATGTGGCCACCGGCGGTGGTCAATACGATGTGATGACCATTGGTACCTATGAGGTGCCCATTTGGAGTAAGCAAGGCTGGTTAACTGCCCTTGATGATCTGGGCGAAGATTATGATGTGGATGATTTGCTACCGGCCATTCGTAGCGGTCTGTCTTTGGATAACAAATTATACGCCGCACCATTTTATGGTGAAAGTTCCATGGTGATGTATCGCACCGATCTCATGGCCAAAGCCGGCCTACAAATGCCTAAAGCCCCAACGTGGGATTTCATACGCCAAGCCGCAGCTGCCATGACGGATAAAGAGGCGGGGGTCTACGGTATCTGCCTACGGGGAAAAGCCGGGTGGGGTGAAAACATCGCATTGCTCACCTCTATGTCAAACTCCTTTGGTGCTCGCTGGTTTGATGAAAATTGGCAGCCTCAGTTTGATTCTCAAGCCTGGAAAGACACCTTGGAATATTACGTGGATGTGATGAACAAATACGGTCCTCCCGGTGCATCGGCCAACGGATTTAACGAAAATTTGGCCTTGTTTCAAACCGGTAAATGCGGCATGTGGATAGATGCCACCGTAGCCGGAGCCTTTGTCACCAACGAAGCCGACTCTGATGTGGCTGATAAAGTGGGCTTTGCCTTGGCACCGGACAAGGGGCTAGGCAAGCGAGGCAACTGGTTATGGGCATGGACTTTGGCCATTCCTTCGAGTAGTAAAAAAAGCGACGCTGCAATGAAGTTTATCAGTTGGGCCACGTCTAAATCCTATTCTACCCTGGTTGCTGGTAAAAAAGGGTGGGCCAAAGTGCCGCCTGGCACACGCACCTCCTTGTATCAAAACCCGCAGTACATGGAAGCGGCACCTTTTGCTCAGATCACCTTAGATTCCATTAATTCAGCGGATCCTAAACACCCCACGGTTGAGCCAGTGCCCTATGTGGGTGTGCAGTTTGTCGCCATACCCGAATTCCAAGGTATTGGTACCGCGGTTGGGCAGCAATTTAGCGCAGCGTTAACCGGACAGATGACGGTGGAGCAAGCATTGCAATCTTCCCAGCGCTTGGTTGAACGGGCCATGCGTAAAGCCCGATATCCAAAATAATCAAGTTGTAAGCCAGAGGGTAGGGGAAGGGTCCCTTACCCCGTATTGATTGAAAGAGGTTCAGGTTATGGCAACTACCCAATCGAGAACGTTAGCCAAAATGATGTTACTGCCGTCGGTAACCCTGTTATTGGCATGGATGATCGTTCCACTGTGCATGACGTTATATTTTTCATTTTTAGACTATAACCTGCTGATGCCGGGCGAGAATGAATTCATTGGTTTTTTAAACTACGAGTTCTTTTTAACGGATCCGGCGTTTATCGAGTCGTTTTTTAACACCCTATTGTTGGTTGGCGGAGTACTTTTTATCACCATAGGCGGTGGCATTGGATTAGCCATATTGCTGGATCAAGCCATTTGGGGACGTAACTACGTGCGTATTATGGTGCTGGCACCCTTTTTCGTTATGCCCACGGTTTCGGCCTTGGTGTGGAAGAACATGTTTATGAATCCGGTGAATGGGTTATTCGCCCACTTTGCCGAGTTTCTCGGGGTTGCCCCCATTGATTTTTTCGCCGAACTGCCCTTGTTGTCCATCATTATTATTGTGTCATGGCAGTGGTTGCCGTTTGCCACGTTGATCTTGCTTACCGCTATCCAGTCGTTGGATCGAGAGCAATTAGAAGCGGCTGATCTTGATGGAGCCGGGCCGTTTAGCAAATTCACCTATATTGTGTTACCCCATTTATCCCGTGCAGTGACAGCAGTGATCCTCATCGAAACCATTTTTCTGCTGTCCATTTTTGCCGAGATTTTGGTGACCACCAGTGGTGGGCCGGGTTATTCCTCAACCAATATTACCTACTTAATTTATACCCAATCGTTATTGCAATTCGATGTGGGCGGCGGATCTGCCGGTGGGATTGTGGCTGTGATTATTGCCAATATCGTCGCCATTTTCCTTATGCGCCTTATCGGCAAAAATCTGGAGGGCTAGGCAATGGCTATCAATCACAGCAATAAATCAAAACTCGTTTATACCCTGTTAGCCTGGGGGATTAGCGGCATGCTTTTCTTCCCCATTTTATGGACTATTTTAACGAGCTTTAAAACCGAGGTGGAAGCCATCGCTTCGTCACCGAGCTTGTTTATGTTTAGTTGGACACTAGAAAACTATTCAGATGTTCTTGCCCGCTCTCCCTATTTTAATCATTTCTGGAACTCGGTGGTGGTGTCGTTTGGATCCAGTTTACTGGGACTGCTCATCGCCGTGCCTGCGGCCTGGTCTATGGCATTTGTGCAAACCAAACGCACCAAAAACCTACTGATGTGGATGTTATCTACCAAGATGCTTCCCCCTGTCGGGGTGCTGATCCCCATCTATTTGATGTTCCGTGATTTTGGATTACTCGATACCAAGTTGGGATTGGTGATTGTGATGACCCTTATCAACCTGCCGATTATGGTGTGGATGCTTTATACCTATTTTCGTGAAATTCCCCACGAAATTTTAGAAGCCGCCCGCATGGATGGTGCTGGGATCAAAGAAGAGATTTTCCACGTGTTATTGCCCATCGCCTTGCCTGGCATTGCTTCCACCTTGCTGCTCAATGTGATCCTGGCGTGGAACGAAGCATTCTGGACACTCATATTAACAGCCGCCAATGCGGCACCCCTGACGGCATTTATCGCCAGTTATTCAAGCCCCGAAGGTTTGTTTTACGCAAAATTATCAGCCGCCTCTGTGATGGCCATCGTCCCCATCCTGATTTTAGGTTGGTTTAGTCAGAAACAATTAGTGCGCGGCCTAAGTTTCGGCGCGGTTAAGTAAGGAGAGATTCAAATGGGTAGCATTACTTTAAAGCAGGTAACGAAAAGCTTTGGCGACGTGAATGTCATCAAGCCCTTAGATTTACATATCCGTGACGGCGAGTTTATTGTCTTTGTTGGTCCCTCCGGCTGCGGTAAATCGACGTTATTGCGTATGATCGCCGGTTTGGAAGACACCACCAGCGGGACCATAGAAATAGATGGCGAAGATGCCACGGCTATGCCGCCAGCAAAGCGGGGATTAGCCATGGTGTTTCAGTCTTATGCTTTGTACCCCCATATGTCGGTACGCAATAACATTGCCTTCCCATTAAAACGGGCAAAGGTCGCCCCGGCGGTTATTGAAGAAAAAATCACCGCGGCTGCCAAGATGTTAAATTTGACCGATTATCTTGATCGCAAGCCCGGCCAATTATCTGGTGGCCAGCGTCAGCGTGTGGCTATTGGTCGCGCCATTGTGCGTCAGCCATCGGCTTTTTTGTTCGATGAACCCTTGTCGAATTTAGACGCCTCTTTACGTGTTAACATGCGCTTGGAAATATCTGAATTACATCAGAGTTTAGCCACCACCATGATTTATGTTACCCATGATCAGGTGGAAGCCATGACCATGGCGGATCGTATTGCGGTGTTTAATGGCGGAATTATTGAGCAGGTGGGCACGCCATTAGAACTGTATCAAAGACCGGTCAATCGTTTTGTTGCAGGCTTTATCGGTTCGCCGAAGATGAACTTTATTGATGTGGATATGAAAGCCGGTGACCCAACGTGTAGCTTAGGGGTGCGCCCAGAACACCTTAAAATTACCGAGGAAAAAGGGTTGTGGTCTGGTGACGTGGGCGTTATTGAACATCTTGGTTCGGAAACCTTTTTACATGTCCACCTGGCCAATGGCAGCACACTGACCTTAAAAGCAGATGGTGAGTGCCCATTGCAACAGGGTGACAAAATAAACCTTACCGCAGATGACAACAAAATTATGCATTTTGATGGCGCGGGCATGACCATACCCTCTCTATCTTGGGGAGAAGACGCTAGGGCTAAATTTGCCTAAAACATGACGTTGCCGTTATCCCATGAAGGGGTAGCGGCTTGATTTTATAATAGACGCGGCGAATAGATTATGAAAAAAGGCAATGCACCTCAACACAATAGGGACATTGAACTCATTATTTTTGATTGTGATGGTGTACTTATCGACAGTGAAGTCTTGTGTCAGCGGGTGCTGATAGGATTATTGGCAGAGCACGGCGTTAGGGTATCGGAAACCTATTTTAATCAGTTCTTTTTAGGCAAAAGCTATTTCTCAGCCAAAGCGCAAATTCAGGATGATTTTTCCGTGTCGTTACCGGCTGATTTCAGGCAAGAATACCTCGATAAACTGTTAGCCGTATTTGAACAAGAATTGTTACCTACCCAGCATCTCGAAGACATGCTGAACTCGTTACAAACCCCTTATTGCGTGGCCACAAGCAGCAGCCCAGAGCGAGCCAGGTTTTCATTACAGACCACAGGCTTGTTGCATTATTTTGACGGGCGTATTACCACCAGTAGTGAGGTGAAAAACGGCAAGCCCGCACCGGATATCTTTTTACATGCCGCCGCAAAAATGGGCGTAGCCCCTGAACATTGTTTGGTGATAGAGGATTCGGATGCCGGCATTGAAGGCGCCCTAGCGGCGAATATGCAGGTGCTCCGTTTTACGGGCGCGACACATCTTAAAAGCCATGAGCTAGAGGATAAAGACCATCCATCCGGTGTGCAGAGCATTGGTGATTGGCCTTCGTTATTTCGCCAATATCCTTGTTTAGGCTAGCCACAATTGCTATTTAGATGGGGGCAATGTGTCCCTGTGGCATAAGATGATCAAAACTTTTCTATTTAAACCCTTGTAAAAATGCATGACAAATAGACAATAGAGGCTTTTAAACCTAAGACCTTGGCATACTTTCGCTACGGCAGTTGGAGTTTTTCAGTTGACGCTACCCGCCTTAAACCCAAAATCGAACTTGAAGCAGCAATATGTTGAATTTTTATCGCACTTGGCGGCGATGAAATTTACCGGTGATATCGAAACCAGTTATGGTGCTCGCCTTGCTATGGCTACGGACAATTCTGTATACCAAAAGTTGCCCCAGGCTGTGATATTTCCACGTTCAAACGAAGATTGTGAGTTAATTGGTAAATTAGCGGCCAGATACCCGGAAGTGGCGTTTAGTCCCCGAGGCGGCGGCACCGGTACCAACGGCCAGAGCCTTACCGAAGGCATTGTCATCGACATTCGTCGTTATTTAAATAAGGTGATTGAACTTAACCTTGATGAAGGGTGGATCCGGGTACAAACCGGCATAGTCAAAGATGCATTAAACGATGTATTGCGTCCTCACGGGTATTTTTTCTCACCGGATCTTTCCACCAGTAACCGTGCCACCTTAGGCGGTATGATCAGTACCGATGCCTCCGGGCAAGGCTCTTTAGTTTATGGTAAAACCAGCGACCATGTGCTTGGGCTAACCGCAGTGCTTGCCAATGGTGAGCGAATTGAAACCCAACCTGTCTCCATAGACGCCGCGAAGAAAAAGGCAGAGCAAAATACCGCCGAAGGGCGCATTTATCGACAAGCGTTGGAAACCTGCATCGGCCATCGGCAGGCTATTTTAGACAAGTTCCCTCGTTTGAACCGCTTCCTTACCGGTTACGACCTTGAGCACGTGTATGATGAAGCGCAACAAACGATTGATGTTGGCAGGCTAATTACTGGGGCCGAAGGGTCCCTTGCCATGGTGACCGAGGCGAAATTATCCCTAACGCCCATCGCTAATGAAAAAGCCCTGATCAATATAAAATACGATTCTTTTGATTCGGCGTTGCGTCATGCTCCAGCGATGGTTGAAGCCAATGCTACCTCGGTGGAAACCATCGACAGCAAAGTACTCAACCTGGCGAAAACCGATATTATTTGGCATTCCATTTCTGAACTGATTACCGATGTACCGGACAAAACCCTGCTTGGGCTGAATATGGTGGAGTACAATGCGGAAAGTAAGGATGAAATGGCAGGGCACATTGATGCTTTAAAAGCCCGTCTTGATGACGAAGTGGCCACGGGTAAAAGCGGTGTTATTGGCTACCAGATTACCTACGATAAAAGGGATATTGGGCGCATTTACGCCATGCGGAAAAAAGCAGTGGGCCTATTGGGTAAAACCGAAGGTGAACGCAAGCCCATTGCCTTTGCAGAAGATACCGCTGTGCCGCCGGAAAAACTGGCCGATTATATTGCGGAATTCAGGGCCTTGTTAGACAGTCATGGATTGCAGTATGGCATGTTCGGTCATGTGGATGCAGGGGTATTACACGTAAGACCGGCCCTTGATCTTATCGATCCTGAACAAGAAAGCCTTATGCATCAGATTTCTGATGAAGTGGTGGCGCTGGTGGCCAAATATGGTGGCTTAATGTGGGGAGAACACGGTAAAGGCTATCGTAGCGAATATGGCCCTGCTTTCTTTGGCGAATTTTTGTTTACCGAATTGCGTAAAGTGAAGGCGGTGTTTGATCCCCACAATCAAATGAATCCGGGAAAAATCTGTACGCCTTTACATAGCGAAGCCTCCCTGGTGCGAGTTACCGACGAAAAACGGGCCACGTTGGACAGAACCATTCCCGTGGCATTTAAAGAAGAAATGGCGCCAGCCATGAGTTGTAATGGCAATGGCTTGTGTTTTAACTATGACACCAAGTCGCCCATGTGTCCGTCGAGTAAAATAACCGCTGATCGTCGCCATACGCCAAAAGGCAGAGCAGGCATGATCCGCGAATGGTTAAGATTACTAGCCAAAGAGCAGGTGGATACACAAAGTCTGACCTTTTCCCAATTTAAAACGTCTTTTTGGACACGGTTTAAAAATACCTACTTATCTTCCCAGCAAGACTTTTCCCATGAGGTATTGGAGGTGATGAACGGCTGTTTGGCTTGTAAATCCTGTACCAGCCAGTGTCCGGTGAACGTGGATGTGCCGGACTTTCGGGCCCGCTTTTTGTCTATTTACTATCAGCGCTATGCCCGCCCGGTAAAAGATTTACTGGTGAGTAATGTGGAAACCATGACGCCATTGCTGGCGAAAGCGCCGGCCATGGTCAATAGCCTTATGAAGCTGAAACCCATCGCCTGGTTTTTGGAAAAGCAAGTGGGCTATGTGGATACGCCGGCGCTGTCAACGCCACCATTGTCAAAACGCGTAAATGGGGTGGCTGAGCATTTTAATTTGGCGACAATGCAGGCCCTTAGTGATGATGAGCGTAAAAAGCGGGTGGCAATTGTACAAGACCCCTTTACCAGCTTTTATGATGCAGGGGTTGTTGAAAGTATGGTGAAGGTGATTCAGCAACTAGGGTATACACCGGTATTACTGCCCTTTAAGCCCAATGGTAAACCGGCCCATGTGAAAGGCTTTTTAGCTAAGTTTGCCAAACAGGCAAAAAGTACCGCAGATTTTTTAAATCAATTACAGGCGTTGGGTATTACCATGCTTGGCGTTGATACCTCTTTGGTGCTTTGTTACCGGGATGAATACACTAAAATCTTGGGGGAGCAAAGAGGGGATTTTCATGTGTTAACCTGCCACGAATGGCTGGCTCAAGTGCCAGAAGAACGCTGGCCGGTGATGGAGACAACCAACGAAGATACCTTTGCCATTATTGGTCATTGCACAGAAAAAACCGCTTTGCCCAAAACGGAAGGCCTGTGGCAGCAAATATTCAATCATGTTGGCTGCAAGCTGGATATCTTACCTGCCGGGTGTTGTGGTATGGCCGGTACTTATGGTCACGAGCTCTCCCATCAAGCTGACTCTAAAGGGATTTATAATTTAAGTTGGGCTGAACATGTAAAGCAAAAAGGGACAAAACAGTTGCTTGTTACTGGGTTTTCCTGTCGCAGTCAGGTGGCCCGATTTGAGGGGAATAAACCTCGCCATCCCATTGAAGTGCTTAGCGAAAAGTTGGCAAAATGAATATAGAGCCCAGCTTTATTAGGCTGGGCAAAATTTCGCTCTGGTTTTGACTCTTATGGCTCCTCTTCAGAGTTACATGACTAAAAGGATGCCCTATAGCTTTGCTGCCCTCCTGTTTGAGTTTTCCAATCATCCTTAAATAAAATTTAATAAAACATTCTGTTTAAAGTCATACAGCATCATTAGTGTGTTTTAAGCCATATCGGCGTCTTATTAAAAAATATTATTTAAAGGAGACACACGATGCTTATAAGGGTACGCGCACTCAGCGTGCTATGTCCTCTCGTTTTACTCTTTGGTTGCGATGACGACAAAATCGTGGAAGTAGAGGTGCCTGTGGAGGTACCTGTCACGGTTAATACAGAGAATAAATTACTTAGTGAGCCCTTTTTACAACTTCCTACCGAGTCTTCAGTGAATGTGGTTTGGTTTACGAATTTTCCCGGTAGTGAGCACACTCTATATTATGGGAATTCATCCACCAGCGATGTGACCACAACGGTGCTTAGCCGGATGATGGAAGATGAAGCTTCTTCGGTTAATGGCGTGACGTATGACCATTTGACATACCGAGACGTGTATCGCCATGAGGCAACGGCGACTAATCTTACTCAAGGTGAGCGGGTAGACTACTATATAAAGAGTATGGACGACGCAGGGTTCGATTTTACCAGCGAGAGTTACACCCTAGCGCCTGCGCCGGCAGCAGGACAGGGATTAAAAATTCTTTTAACCTCAGATCTTCAATCGAAAAAAAATGTGGTTGCCAATTATCAGAAAGTGGTGGAAACCGTAGGGGTGTTGGATGCAGTGTTTTTTGCTGGCGATTTTGTCAATGTGCCGGACAGAGCCTCAGAATGGTTTGATCAAGCTAAAGAAAATTCACCGGCATTTTTCCCTGCGCTACAAGGTCGATATCAACAGTATATGCCAGGCTTTCCGTACAATGGTGGTGAAATTCTTCAACACACGCCGCTGTTTGGCACCATTGGTAATCATGAAGTGATGGGGCGTTATCTGCCGGAAGAAGAGAGTTACACCCTCAATGGGGGCTTTAATGATCCTCAGCCTTCTTGGTATGCCGAGGTTGCCTATGAAGAAGTGGCCTCAGAGGTAAACCCTGATGGGGATGAGGAGGTTAAAGCCCAGTGGATAAGAGATCATTCCCATAATCAAGTGAGCTTCTTAGAAATTTTTAGTTTTCCTGATGATGGCCCCGCTGGGGAAGATTACTATGCGGTCTCCTACGGTGATGTGTTTTTGATTTCAATGAATGTTTCTCGTATTTGGCGTTCTTGGAGTGTATCAGGAGCAAGTAAAACCAAATTCGTAGAAAGCCTAGCGACATTAGACGATCCCTCACAATGGGGATTTGGCGAGTTTCTATTCGAACGCTTTGATGCTGAATCTGAGCAATATGCCTGGCTAGAAGAGGTGATGGCCTCGTCTGCCTTTCAAGATGCAAAGTACAAAGTGGTGATGGCTCATCAGGGCGTATTTGGTTTAGGGGATAACACGGTTCCTGTACTTGCCCAGCCGGTTATGCAATTCGTTGAGCTCGATGATGCAGGTAATGAAACCATTACCGAATTGACTTTTCCGTTAAGCCCAGCCGTGTGGGAAAGTGAAGTGGCTCCGTTATTATCGTCAATTTCTGAAGTGCGTTACCAATATCCCGTTGCCGAAGATGTGTGGTTAAACGATATCGAGCCGCTATTGCTTGCTAACAACGTAAACTTGGTGCATATCGGTCACTCTCACCTTTGGAATCGCGCGCAGGTAGGTAATTTACATTATCTGGAAAGCTCGAATGTGGGGAATAGCTATGGGGCATACTATATTGACACTACCGAGCAATACACCGCCGACGTGCGGGCAAGTTATTCGGATTTTTGGGACGAGGTGAATTCTGATTCACCACGGTGGGATATTACTAACTATCCGCCTAATGGCGATCCACAAGGTCGGACGATGAGCTTTCCTACTGTGTTTAGCCCTATGAGTTTGGAGAATGAAAACTATCCCAACCTGCCTTTCGTGACAAGCAATACCTTATCGGTATTTTCCATTTTGGATACCCAAAGCGGATCGGTGAAAAGCTATGTATTTGATCCCAGTGATCTGGATGCAGATGTTATTTTGTTTGATGAGTTTTCGTTAGATTAACGTGTTTTATTGTGGGCCTGTATAAGCAGGCCCCAAGATAGTATTTACCAAATTCAGTTTAACTCAATTAATTCTACCAGCTTTTTAGCGCCAGCCACTGAAGGGTGATCTTCATCAAAGTACAGGGCGGTTCCCTCTTTCACCGCGTAGCAGTTTTCAGGATCGCAAAACATATCTTGCGGCTTCAATAAATGCACATTTGCGGGGTAATTGGCGTTGTCGAAATGTTGAATCATATAAGCATTTCGATGTTCGTACCACTGGGTATCCGTGCCCACGATATTATCAAGAGATGCGCCACGTCGTAATTTATCCCCCATTAATTGATGGATGTCTTTAGGTAACTCGGGCACAGGATAAAAGACGTAAACGTTGTCTTTTTTAGCTGCAAAAAGCAAAATCAGTTTATCAATATGACTTGTAAGTTCACGCACTTCATCCGTTTCGGTGTATTGCTGGTGAGCGGGGTAGTGATCAGCATTGCCACCCATTAACTGCTGTGTGAAGCGGTGATTGAACACCACATTTCTGATCCCTTCGTCCTCGATGATATAGTCCACCGCATCATTGTACCATTTTGCACAAGGGGTACTTTCCCTGTCTTGATAAGCGGGTTTGCAACCAGAAAAGCTAAAGTGTTTTATACCTTGTCCATAGGGCTTTAATTTCCTTGCTAACGCATAGGCAATTTCGACGGTATGGCTATCGCCGAAGGTGGCCCAGGTGACATTTTTGCCAAAATATTCGCAGGCTTCATCCGGTGATTGGTAGCTATGAATGTGGCAACTATCTCGCTGTGGACTTGGTCGAGTATCGGTAACCAGTTTTTGATATTCAATGGGACTTTGCTTGATAAACCCTTGGGTAGCAAGAATGACCGAACCAAGCAATCCTACGCCGAAGGTAAAGTAAATGGGTTTGCATTTTATAAGTTGTGCGGGCCTGTAAATGTCGCTTCTAAACCGCCGGCGTTCTATAAAGTGATAACTTGCCCAGCCTAAGACGACACTCAGCAGCAGGCCTAAAAAGAGATAGTGCCTGCTTAAGGAAAAGTAGCCGATGGCTACCACAAGGGGCCAGTGCCATAAATAGATGGAATATGACCACTTTCCCAATGCTTGAAAAATGCGATTACCGGTGAACACGCTGTCATTTCTTTGTGCTTGGATCAGCAAAAATGCGCCCAATACCGGGAATATAGCCAAATAGCCGGGCCAGAAATTTGCTTTTGAAATGAATACATAAGACAAGATAATAAGGGCTAAACCTAGCCACTCAATTCCCTTTTTTCGGCCATCGGATAAATTAAAGGAATAAAGGTATGCTAGCCCGCCTACCATCATTTCCCACGCTCTAGCATGTAGCAGATAGTATGCAGGGTCGGGCCATCGATAAGTTGCGTATATGCAAAGCAGGTAACCGAAAACAGTGGCAAGAAGTAGGGTTACCTTTATGCTCTTTAATGACAAACACTTACTGAGGCCAACAAGTAGTAAGGGGTACAGAATATAAAACTGCCACTCCACAGATAAAGACCAGGTATGAAGTAGCCATTTTCTATGGGAGTCCACATCAAAATAACCCGCTTCTCGCCAATAAATAAAATTGGATAAAAAGCCAACACTGCTGCCTACATGTTTACCCAGTGTTTTATAATCGGTAGGTGTAAGATAGAACCAGCCGAAAATGACCAGCACAAAACATAAAAAGGCGAGGGCAGGTATGATTCTATTGGCCCGTGCAACATAGAATTTTATTGTTGAGAACGTCTCTTTTTTGATGCCAGTAAAGATAATGCTTGTCATCAAAAAGCCAGATATAACAAAGAATACGTCCACACCGGCAAATCCACCGGGCATCCAGTTATCGTTAAAATGAAACAGTACGACGGCAATAACTGCCATGGCCCGTAGCCCGTTGATATCCTTTCTAAACTGCAAAATTATTTCCTACCAACCTTTTTCGGCGATTATATCAATTTGGCTAGAATAAATCCCTGACTCATCAAACCCTGCCCTTTAGTAAAGTTTAATCAACTAGAGTTACCGGTAGGGATACTATCAGGAATAGACCACTTATCTGGTCACGAGAGGCGATTAACAAAGTCAATAAAAACTACCTTTAACAAATAAGTTAACAATATAGCGCTATAAAAAGCCGATGATCACCGGCTTATAAGGTGGGTCAGGGTCAATGGGATGTACTGTTACCTTCAACGAGCTCAAAAGGCAGAAGCCGGTTTTCTTTTTCTTGGGTTAAATACAATTGGGCGGCTAGGGCGCCTTTTTTATCGTTAAATTGTTGCACTGTGGTTAAGGTGGGGTGATAGCGGCTTGCTTCGTCAATACCATCAAAGCCAACAATACGAATATCGTCGGGAACCCGGAGTCCCCGTTTTAAGGCTTCTTGCATGGCCGTTAATGCGATAACGTCACTCATACACAACAGGGTATCGGGCAGAGGTGTATGTGAAAAAATTTTTTCCACCGCACTTTTCGCATATTTTTGCGTACTTTCAGGTATGTGCCAGATATCAGCGTTAGAAATTCTCAAGCCGTGTTCATGGATCGCTTTAAGATAGCCATCGAGTCGACGATGAGAAATGGAATACTCACTATCAATCAGTGGCGTGTTTCCTATTGAACGTGTTATTTCACTGTCAATGAGCCTTAAACCGAGGATCACCGGCTTTGTGGCCGTGGCGTTCAGGGCGACTTTAGCAACTTCATAAGCCGCTTGGGTATTATCTATATTGACCGATGGGGCGGTTGGAATATTAAAATCGGCAGTGACAACGGTTTTTTTAATCTTTGTTAACTGGTTAAGAAGCTTAGGGTTTCTTGGTGCACCA
>NZ_JBAHZB010000062.1:0-637 GCF_036697315.1 Alteromonas sp. 14N.309.X.WAT.G.H12 | reverse complement strand
TGCACCATAGCATATAAAACCATCAACAAAATCCACGATGTCATTTACGCTGTCATTATTTCCCGAAAACAGCAGTAGGTTGGCCGGTGTATTTTTTAATACTTGGGTTACGCCACGAATAAACTGACTTGCGACTGGATCGCTTACCATATAGTCAAGGCTGTCAGGTAAGATCAAGGCCACAATGTTGCTCTTTCCACGTCGTAATGAGCGTGCCGCCTTATTTGGCCCCATGTAGCCCATTTCTTCACAGGCTTTTAATATTGCCTCTCGTTTCTTCGCTGAAAGTTGATCGGGCCGATTAAACGCATTGGAAATGGTGGCCGTAGAGACATTAAGACGACTCGCGACCTCTTTTATCGTTAATTTTGATGTTGTCACACATTACCTTTTTAAATGAATGCAGCTAAACACCTTAGCCAACCCATACCTTACTCACTGTACAGTCATGGTCAAGATGTCGCTGCATCAAAAAACAATAATGGTGGTTTACATGAGGGAAGCCAATGACAGGGTGTCAGTCCCTTTTTCATCCACCAACGTCAGTTCAGCGTTAAGGGTGGTTATGTCCGCCGTTAACGTGGCGCTATTCTGCTGGTGTTGCCAATTTAAGGTGAGTTGGTCATCGGTGTATGCC